>CAZGDC010000065.1:0-11887 GCA_964524405.1 uncultured Roseivirgaceae bacterium | reverse complement strand
GCAATGATTATAAATCCAAATAAATAAGAACTACGTTTTACTTTAGATGTAAACTATCAAATCCTGTCATTATTTTTACTCGATTCTAAAATTAAAAAAGATTGCATGTAGTTTTGAAAACATCCCTCCAACCACCACCGTACTAAATGATAAGCAACAACAGCTATATATCAACAATTGGTTTTTGAAACACTAAAATACAAACATAGACCTTACACTAGAAAAGTAAAAGTGGTGACCCAATTGTAAAAATAAAAATTTCAACATGCTGATTACGAGTGCTTTATAGTCGTTGATTTTCAGGTTGGGTTAATACCTAAAATTATTAACGACTATATGGCATGAATACAAAAAAACAATTGCCTTTTTGGCATGCTTGTACTCATTGGTAATAAAATGGAGGAGTTGCCAATTTTGCAGGAAAGACTACAAAAGCATAGAAATCAACTATTTGACTCCCATTAGTACCTAAAAGAGTAATGCTAAAAGTGGCCTCGAAAGGAATCGAACCTTTATCTAAAGTTTAGCCCCGATTAGTAGCCTCACCAGGGATCGAACCTGGATCTAGAGTTTAGGAAACTCCTATTCTATCCATTGAACTATGAGGCTATTGCTACTATCGGGGTATTCTATCCATTGAACTACGAGGCCATTTTAACTAGTTTGCAAAACTATCTTAATAAGAGTCTTTTTTCAAATAGTTAGGGAAAATTGTATAGAAACGCTCTTCCGCTAAATCAAAAAGGTCGGCTCTAAATGCAGGAATATTCAGCTTGCTAGTTGCCGAAATAAATACCGACTGCTCATTTTCTCTACCCAAATGCATTTCTTTAAAATGCAATACGGCTTCTTCGTTTGTAATTTTATGCTCTTTCGTATATTTATCTATTTTATTAAAAACTACTAAGGTAGGCTTTTCAACAGAATCAATTTCTGCCAACGTTTTATTTACAATATTATACTGATCTTCAAAAAACGGATGCGAAACATCTACAATATGCAGCAAAACATCTGCTTCCCTAATTTCATCTAAGGTGCTTTTAAAAGATTCTATTAATCCATGAGGTAATTTGCGGATAAAACCAACCGTATCGGTTAGTAAAAAGGGAATATGGTTGATTACTACTTTACGAACGGTTGAGTCAACAGTTGCAAACAGTTTGTTTTCTGCAAATACATCCGATTTAGAAAGCAGCTTCATAATGGTTGATTTGCCTACATTGGTATAACCCACTAAAGCCACCCTAACCATTCGTTGCCTGTTTTTTCGCTGAATAAAAGATTGCTTATCAATTTTAGTCAACTTCTTTTTAAGCAGCGATATTTTGTCGCGCACAATTCTCCTATCCGTTTCAAGCTCTGTTTCTCCTGGCCCTTTCATACCAATACCTCCTTTTTGTTTGCTTAGGTGAGTCCACATTCTAGTTAACCGAGGTAATATGTACTCATACTGTGCTAATTCTACTTGCACGCGAGATTGAGCCGTTTTAGCCCGAATAGAAAATATGTTAAGGATGAGTAAACTCCTATCCAAAATTTTGCATTCTAAGGTTGCCTCTAAGTTTCGCACTTGAGACGGGCTTAAATCATCATCAAATACCACCATGTCAACATCTCTTGATGCTACATAGGCAGCAATATCTTCGAGTTTACCTTTGCCTACGTAAGTTCTAATATCGGGTTTTGGTAAATTTTGTGTAAAGGTAGATACGGTTTTAGCTCCAGAAGTACTTACCAAAAAAGCTAATTCTTCTAAGTGTTCTTCTAATAACTCAGAGCTTGTGTGTTGGTCGGCTACGGCAACTAGTATTGCTGTTTCTATTTCAGCAGATGTTGAATAGGTTTTTAACATAAGTTGCAAATCTAATTGTAAAATTATCAAACTATGTAATTGCAAACAGTTTGGGTTACTAATTGGTTTTTAAGAGGTATATAAGATAATTTATTTTATTTTTGCTTTTATTAAATCGTTGGCCATCTATTATGAAAGTTGCAATTGTTCTAAACACCTCATGGAATATCTATAATTTTAGAATGGGGTTAATAAACTCTATTTTAGCTCAAGGGCATGAAGTAATTACCATTGCACCTAAGGATGAATACACCCACTATTTAATAGAAGCAGGATGCCGTTACGAGGAAGTAAAAATGGATAGTAGAGGTGCCAATCCGATTAAAGATTTGGGACTCATTTTTGAACTGCTAGGAATTTACAGAAGAGTAAAACCTGATGTTATTCTTCACTATACCATTAAACCTAATATTTACGGAACATTAGCGGCAAGCATTTTAAGAATACCAACCGTTAATAACGTATGCGGATTAGGAACTGCCTTTCTTAATAAAGGCTTAGTTTCTAAAATAGCCGTTAGCATGTATAAATTAGCTTTTAAATTTCCAAAGCTAATTTATTTTCAAAATGATGATGATAAAGCATTTTTTGAAGAAAATAACATTATTAAAAATAATTTAACTCAAGTTCTTCCAGGTTCAGGAATAAACTTATCCCATTTTAAGCCTTCACCAGAAGCAAAAAATAAAAAATTTACATTTCTTTTAATCAGTAGATTAATTCACGATAAGGGTATTATCGAATACATTGATGCCATTAAATATTTGAAAGAAAAAGGAGTTGACGCTAATTTTCAACTTCTTGGAAACAAAGACATCTTACACCGTAGAGGTATTTCAGAAGAAATAATTAATAGTTGGTTAGATAATAATATGGTAGAATATTTAGGAAGCACCGATGATGTTCGACCATTTATAAATAAGGCAGATTGTGTGGTTCTTCCATCTTACCGAGAAGGAACACCGAAATCGTTGCTCGAAGCGGCAAGTTCAGCCAAGCCTATTGTTGCCACTAATGTGGCAGGCTGCACCAATATTGTTAAAGATAATGTAAACGGTTTGCTATGTAATGTTAAAGATGTTAAAGACTTAGCCGATAAGTTAGAGACCATGATTAATTTACCAAAAAGCAGGATAGAGCAGATGGGGAAAGAAAGTAGAAAAATAGTGGAAGAAAGGTTTGATGAGCAAATAGTTATTAAAAGTTACTTAAACACTATTTCTTCTATTGAAAATAGTTGATGCAATAAGGAGATTTCACTATCTTAGCCTTTTAATATTGAAATTACTTTGAATAAAATAAGCCTTTTTTTACTTTTTATAGCCGTTCAATTTACAAGTTGTACTGCCTATAAGCAAAATATAATGTTTAGCCACGAGGAAAACTTTGAAGCGGCTAAACTCACAGCAGAAGCACGAGCTCTTGAAAGAGATTATACCATTGAACCCAATGATTTAATTACCGTTAAGGTTTATACAAAAAATGGGGAGCTAATTATTGACCCTGAGTACGAACTTTCGAAAGAGTTTACTGGTACACAACAACAAAAACTAGACCCCGAATATTTAGTAAGGCTAGACGGCAATGCGCTTTTACCAATGGTGGGCGATGTACCTATTGCTGGGCTAACACTACACGAAGCTAACTTAAAGCTAAAAGGGCTGTATGATAATTATTTTATAGACCCTTATGTAATTACAAACTATACTAACAAAAGAGTAACTATTTTGGGAGCAACGGGAGGTCAATTAATACCGTTAACCAATAATAATATTACCATAGCAGAAGTAATAGCCATGGCAGGAGGTATGCAAAAAGACGGAAACGCTGCAAGTATTAAGTTAATACGAGGAGAAAAAACTTTTTTAATTGATTTTTCTACCATTAAGGGCTACTACGCATCTAATCAAATTGTGCAACCAGGCGACATTGTGTATATAGAACCAATTAAAAGATTTTTTAGGGGAAATTCCATAGAAATTTCGCTTTTATTAAGTCTTTTAACAACCATGACGGTTTTAATTTTGGTAATTAGATAATGGTTTCATTCGATAAACATATTGATAAAAGCCCATCTTCAATAGAAGGAAGTGTTGCCCCATCAATAGATTGGTTAAAATTAAAGCTTATACTAAAAAAGGGTTTGCCATGGTTTGGGCTAATATTTGCCATTTTTATTACTACCGCATTTCTTTACCTTAGGTACACAAAGCCGATGTATCAGTCTAATTCTGAAATAAAATTAGATAAAGAAGATCAATCTAATGTGCTTGGCTTACCACAATATGGGCAGTCTTCCAATATGGGGCTCTTATCTAGTGAAATGGAATTGATTCGTTCACGGCTTTTCTTTAATAAAGTGATAGAAACGGTTGCCTTAAACCCCCAATATTTTACGTATGGAAGCATTTTAGTGGATGAAAAATATTTGAATCCACCCTTTTTTGTAGCGTATCAAATATTGAGTGCCTCTATTTATAATACACCTATAGATGTTAAAATAACAAACGAGAAAACATTTAATTTAAGCTATACAATTAATGATAAAATACATTCTTTTAAAGGGCAATTTGGGGATTCAATAAAAACAGCAGATATAAATTGTGTAATTAACCTAAACTGGAAGTATCATGATGATTTTAGCACTGACTTTTATTTTATAATTAATAGCCGAGAAAAACTGGTAAAGTACATCGAAAAAAACTTAGCCGTTGAACCGCTAAATTTACAAGCAAATACATTTAGAATTTCTTTTACAGATCATAATTTAAACAAAGCCCATGCACTCATAAGTGCCATCGATACTATTTATTATAATTATTCATTACAAGAAAAAACAAAGGCGAATAGGAATAAGATTGACTACCTAAACACACAGCTTGAGGAAACGGAGAAAAAACTAGATAATTTTGAAACCTACTTTGAGAATTTTACCATTGACAATAAAACGGTTGATTTAAACGAAGATGTTAAAAGAACGATTAATGCCATTAATGGGTTAGACTCGTTTAAAATTAAAATGGATAATAAATTAAGTGAGTTAAGCCTACTTCAAAGTAAATTAGCACACTTCCCATATCAAAATCTTACGCCCAAGGTTGAAATTTATCCTGCTTATTTAAATAAAACCTTTGAAGAGTTTAATCTACTTAATAATGATTTGCAAAAGCTAGCTTTAAGTTATAAAGAAAATACTTATACTTTTAAATTAAGGCAAAAAGAAGTGGAGTTAATAAGAACCGATATTTTAGCTGAAATAACCGATATAAAACAAGACCTCTCTATTCAAAAAAATAACTTAGCAACCCGTAAACAGCAATTGCGAAGGAAGCTTATAAGTCTTCCATCTAAAAGCACGGAGTATAATAAATCTAAAAGGTTTTATACGCTTTACGAGGAACTGTATCTCTCGTTAATGCAAAAAAAGAACGAGTTTGAAATTGCAATAGCGGGCTCAATTACAAAAATAAAAATTTTATCTCCAGCAAGTTTATCTAGTGTTCCTGTTTCCCCCATTCCATTATTTGCCTATGCCTCCTCTATAATTTTAGCCATCGTATTTTCGTTTATTTTTATAGGGATTAGCTATTTAGCTCATAATAAAATTCAAAGCTTGAGCGAGATTGAGTTGCTAACACAAGCCACCACATTAGGGGCTGTACCAAAACACAATTTTAATGGCAATAAAGGTGCAGCAAAAATAATTGTTGATAAGCACCCAAAATCAGCAGTAAGCGAGGCTTTACGATCGATTAGAACCAATATTGAATTTATGATTCCCAACAAAAAAACCAAAGTTATTACCGTAACTTCCACCATTGGTTCTGAAGGAAAAACATTTATTTCTACTAATCTAGCGGCACTTTTAGCAATGGCTGGCAAAAAAACCATTATTGTTGATTTAGATTTAAGAAAACCCAAGCTACATTTAGCTTTTGAACAAAAAGAAAATAATATTGGCGTTAGCGATATACTAATTGGCAAAGAAACAATTGCAACGTGTATAAAAAAATCATCTATTGATGGCTTGAGCTTTATTACCGCAGGTTCTATTCCTCCAAATCCATCCGAATTAATTTTACGAAAAGAGTTTAATGAGCTAATAGAAAACCTAAAAAATACATACGATGTAGTAATAATAGACACCCCTCCTATTGGATTAGTTACCGATGGGCTATTAGCCATGCAAAAAGCAGATTTACCTATTTATGTATTAAAAGCGGGCTTCTCAAAACAAACGTTTGTGCAAAATGTAAACAGAGTTTTAGCAACAGGCCAATTTAATAACCTCTCGCTTATTTTAAATGCAACAAACACAAGCGGATCTGGATATGGCTATGGATACGGTAAAAAGAGCACTTATTACGAATCATAATAGACTATGTTTACTAACTGGTTTTCTCGTAAACAACAACCTTTAATTCCATTGTACACCGATGTACATTCCCATTTATTACCAGGGATTGATGATGGTGTAAAAACAATAGAAGAAGCAGTAGAGGTAATAAAGCACTTCGCTAATTTGGGCTTTACTAAATTAATAACCACTCCTCATATTATGAGTGATTATTATAAAAATACGCCTGAAATTATTAAGGCAAAACTCAAGGATGTAAAGCAAGCAATTACTGCTGAAAATATTGAAATTGATATTGAAGCAGCCGCTGAATACTATCTTGATGAGTATTTTTACCATTTAATTAGAGACGAAAAGGAATTGCTCACCTTTGGAGACAATTATGTGTTATTTGAAACATCATTTTCTGTAGAGCCACTTATTTTGAAAGAAGTGATTTTTAAATTGAATTCCGCAGGGTATAAGCCTGTATATGCACACCCAGAACGCTATTTTTATTTACAAGAAAATAAAAAACTACTTAATGAATTAATTGAGCAAGGGTTGTTATTTCAAATTAATGCATTATCCCTAATTGGCTATTATTCAAAGGGCGTACAAAAAATGGCAGAGCATTTAATAGATAGAAACGCCATTGCATTTTTAGGCTCAGATACGCATAATATGCAGCAAGCCAGTTTTTTAGAAAAGGCTTACTCTAGCAAGTATGCGCATAAAATTGAAGCATTAGAACTACTTAATCACACCCTATGATTTTAGTTACTGGGGCAAGTGGTATTGTAGGGGCTCAAATTATTAGAGAATTATTGAACCAAAATCAGAAGGTAAGAGCCTTAAAAAGAATGGGAAGTGACATCTCTTGGACGAGCGACATCAACGACCAAATCGAATGGGTAGAATCTAATCTTCTTGATATTTTAGCACTCGAAAGAGCATTTAAAGGAGTAAGCCATGTGGTGCACTGCGCAGCAATAGTTTCGTTTGATAATAGCAATGATAGCCAAATGCACCAAGTTAATATTGAAGGCACTAAAAACATATTAGCACTAAGCCAACAACATAAAATACAAAAAGTAGTTTATATAAGTTCAGTAGCAGCATTAGGCAGAGCTGTAAATACAACCACTATTACAGAAAAGGCAAAATGGGAAGAATCAACTTTAAATACAGAATATGCAAAGTCGAAGTATTTGGCAGAGCTCGAAGTTTGGCGAGCACAAGAAGAAGGATTGCCAACCATAATTCTAAATCCATCGGCAATTATTGGGCCCGGTAACTGGAGCAGTTCGAGCTTAAACTTATTTAAACATGTAAAAAAAGGAAGTCCTTTATATCCTATTGGCAGTATAAATTATGTAGATGTTAGAGATGTGGCTACTGTGGCTACTACGTTTTTGTTTAATAAAGCAGAAGCAGAGCGTTTTATACTAAATGCAGGCCTGCTCTCCTACAAAGCTTTTTTTAATCTTATAGCAAAAGCGCTCAATAAAAAAGGACCTTCAATAAAAATAAACCCTTCGCTCGCTATTTTTGTAGCTTATATATTAAAAATGATTCGAATTTTAACAGGCATTAAATTTTCTATTACACCAGAGACGGCTAAACTAAGCCAACTCCATGTTTTATTTTCTGCTAATAAAGTAGAAAGCCTATTAAATTATACCTTTAGATCAATCGAAGACTCGATTGATTGGACGTGTAAACATTTAGAACGTAAAAATTACAAACCTTAATAATAGTTGTACATTTAGTTGATTGAAAAATATTGCCTATGGCAAAAAATTATAAAAAAAAATCGGAGAATAAGACAGTAAAAATCTTCGAAGAACATATACGAAATAAGACGAGCTATTTTTTTGAAATGGAGCAGTTTGAGGAAATAATAAACTTCTATTCTATTCATAACGAGCTAAAAAAAGCGTTACTAGCTTGTCAATCTGCTGAATCTCAATTTCCTTATTCAATAGATATTCTAATTTTAAAAGCACAAACTCAGTCTGGCCTTGACCAAGAAGAAGAAGCATTAACAACACTTGAACTTGCCGAAAATTTACAGCCCAATGAACCTGAAATATTTATGCTTCGAGGTTCGATTTTTTCTATTTTAGGCAAATTTGAAAAGGCCATTGAAGAGTATGAAAAAGCCATTGACTTATCCGATTATAAGGACGAAGTCTATCACCATATTGGGCTCGTTTACCAAGATATGGAAAACTACGATATGGCCATCCAATACCTAAAAAAATCCATCTCAATTAATATTAAAAATGATAATGCGCTCTATGATTTAGCCTTTTGCTTAGATATTACAGATCGAATGGAAGAAAGCGTTACATTTTATACCAAGTTTATTGATGAAGACCCTTACTCTTCCTTAGCTTGGTATAATTTGGGTATTCTTTATATAAAAATGTCGCAATTAGAAAATGCCATTAAAGCGTTTGATTATGCCGCTTTAATTGATGATGGTTTTGCTTCTGCTCATTTTAACTTAGGCAATGCTTATTTGCAAAACGAACAGTACCAAGACGCCCTAAATTCGTTTATTAGAACAATGGATATCGAAGGGCCTGGAGCCGAATTATATTATTTAATTGCCACCACTTACCAACATATAGAAGAGTTTGAACTAGGACTTAAATATCATCAAAAATCTTGTAAATTAGATTCACTTTACCACGAACCTTTAACTGGTGCAGGAATTTGTTTAGGCAAGTTAGATCGTTGGTACGAAGCCGCACATTTTTTTAATAATGCGCTCAAAATAGACAACAAAAATGCTTTGTATTGGCGTTTAATGGCGGAAGCTAACTATAAGGTGGGCAACCTTGTTTCAAGCCTCGATGCCTACAAAGAATCGGCTTTATTAAATCCTGCCAATCATCAAACCTGGATTGACTGGTCTTTTTTAGTATATGAGCAGGGCGATATACCAAAAGCTATTAGCCTTATAGAAAGAGGGTTAGAAGAGCTCCCCGAAAAAGCAGAACTATACTACCGAATAACCGCCTATTTTTTAACCAATAGAATGCATAAAGAAGCACTTGAATCTCTTGAAAATGCATTAATTTTGGACTTTGAAAAACACATTGAATTGCTTGAGTTTTTTAGTGAGCTAAAAATGCAAAAAGCACTTTACAAATTAATCGAAAAATACCGTAAAGAAAATTTATAATGAATTACATATTACAAGACATTCCTGAGCGTACGCAAAAACCACGTCATTCGGGTTTTACAATGGTAATGGATAAAGGCCTTAGTTGCCGAGAAGCAGAAGATTTTTTAAGTACATCCGCAGACTATACCGATATAGTTAAACTGGGATGGGGAACTTCGTTTGTAACGCCAAAACTAAAAGAAAAACTAAAAATTTATAAAGATGCTGGGATGCCTACCTATTTTGGAGGCACTCTCTTTGAAGCCTTTGTTATTAGAAATCAGTTTGATGATTATAGAAAAATACTCGACAAATATGATATGCCTTTTGCCGAAGTCTCTGATGGCTCTATTGAATTAGACCAAGATCTAAAATGCGAATATATACGTAAACTATCAGAGCAAGTAACGGTGCTTTCCGAAGTAGGATCTAAAGATGCAGAAAAAATAATTCCTCCGTATAAATGGATTGAGCTTATGCAATCTGAATTAGATGCTGGTGCCTGGAAAGTAATAGGAGAAGCTCGTGAAGGAGGAAATGTTGGGTTATTTAGATCAACAGGCGAAGTTAGGTCAGGATTAGTGGAAGAAATTTTAACTAAAATACCCTCCGACAAAATTATTTGGGAAGCCCCAATAAAAGCGCAACAAGTTTGGTTTATCAAGCTTTTAGGAACCAATGTAAACCTTGGCAATATTGCCCCTAACGAAGTTATCCCATTAGAAACCATTCGCTTAGGCTTACGAGGAGACACGTTTATGGATTTTCTGCCTGAAGACAAAAAGCAGTAACTTAATGCGTACTATTAAAGACTACCTCCTCTTATTTGCTAAAGGATTAGCAATGGGAGGGGCTGATGTAGTACCTGGGGTGTCCGGGGGCACTATCGCATTTATTTCTGGTATTTATGAAGAATTAATCGACTCCATTAAATCCATAAATATTGATTCGATTAAAGTGCTGCTAAAAGGAAATTTTAAAACATTTTGGTATCAAATTAATGGCAATTTTTTAGCAGTTCTAGTCGCAGGAATTGCCATTAGTTTAATATCGCTCGCCTCCTTAGTTACCTATTTAATGGAGCACAATCCTATTCAGCTCTGGTCATTCTTCTTAGGCTTAATTTTAATATCTTCCATTGTTATTTTACGCCAAATTAAGCGATGGTCTGTAGGCGTTGTAATCGTTGGGATAATAGGAATTATTGCCTCTTACTTCCTTACTAGCATGTCGTCTGCACAAACCAGTGATAGCTACTTAATGATATTTTTAAGTGGAGCTATTGCTATTTGTGCTATGATATTACCCGGTATTTCCGGTGCTTTTATTTTACTTATTTTAGGAAAATATCAGTTAGTAGTTGGGGCACTTAGCAACCTCGATTTTGGCATAATTCTCGTTTTTATGGCAGGGGCATTATTTGGAATTTTAATGTTTGTAAGATTAATTTCTTGGCTTTTACATCATTATCATAATTATACCATTGCCATTCTTGCTGGTTTTATGATGGGCTCATTAAATAAAATTTGGCCTTGGAAACAAGTAGTAGAATTTAGGTTAAACCGCCATGGCGAACAAGTGCCATTTATAGAGCAAAACATAACCCCCAACCAATACCTAGAAATAACAGGCAACCACCCACTAATAATGCAAGCCATTTTATTTATGGCCATTGGTTTTTTTATAGTAGTGGTGGTAGAAAAAATAGCATTAAGTTTAAAAAAATAATATGAGTAGCCAATACGGGTTAATCGGCTATCCATTAGGGCACTCTTTTTCGAAAGCGTATTTTACTGAAAAATTTCAAAAGTTCGAAAATTCAAATACCTATGATTTATTTGAATTAACGGAAATTGGTCAGTTTACAGAGTTAGTTCAATCCAATAAGCTATCAGGGCTTAATGTTACTATTCCGTACAAACAAAAAATTATTCCGTATTTAAATTCGTTAGACCAATCGGCACAGCTCGTTGGAGCTGTAAATGTGATTAAATTTGTTAAAGGCAACTTAGTTGGCTTTAATTCTGACTATCCTGCTTTTAGAACCACCCTTAAAAAATGGCTTGATAATACGAATATAAAAGCGTTAGTGCTTGGGTCAGGAGGTGCTAGCAAAGCTGTTATTACAGCTCTTAGCGATTTAGAAATCCAACACCAACAAGTTTCAAGAACAGAGTCAAAATCAACTATATCATACGAAACGTTATGGAAAGATGAAAGTTGGTTACAAAATCACAAGCTTATCATTAATGCCACGCCCTTAGGAATGACCCCCAATATTGATAAACATCCTAATATCCCATATAGTTTATTAAACGAAACACATTATTTATACGATTTAGTATATAATCCTTTAGAAACAAATTTTTTAAAGCAAGGCAACCTAAAAGAGTGTAAAACTAAAAATGGATTAGAAATGCTACATTTACAAGCAGAGCTAGCTTGGGATATATGGAATTCATAACAATTTTTTCTTTGTGTAACTTGGTGGGTTCTCTGTGCTTCTTTGTGGAATAGCTTA
>CAZGDC010000064.1:0-11899 GCA_964524405.1 uncultured Roseivirgaceae bacterium | reverse complement strand
AATATTGTTAATGCCAATATCGGTAAACCATAGGTAGATAAGCGAAATAACTATAAATAACGAGACGTACGTAATTTCTAAAAACAAATTATTGCTCAAAAACGACACAAAGTTATTCTCTTGAAAGAGAGCAAGTGCAGCTGCAACTAGGGTGCCTATCACAAATCCTAATTTGAATTTAGACAAAAGAGCATCGTTAATTTTAACAAACGCTACTACCAATGCAACCACTATAAATGGCATTTTAACTTCAATGCTACTTAGCGTAATTGTTTCTGCATGAAAAAACATACTTAGTATGGGCACAAGAGCAGGTATTAATAATACAATTAATGCCAACCATCTAACCTCTGTTCTTTTGGGAGAACTAAAAAGAAGCACAATAATGGCTAGTACAAATAGGTAATTAGTAAAAAGAATGGATAGGGGAATGGAGATACCAAGTAGGGCAGAAATATTATTTTTAATCAGAAGATTATTCATAGATATGAATTTAATGCTATTTCAAAGACTTATACCATTTTACCATTTTAATTAAACCTTCTTCGTTCGTTTTTTTTGCTTTAAAACCTTCAGCAATAATTTTATTTGAACTATGCTCAGTTCCTGTATCTAGCTTTTTTATTCTAGCAGAAGATATAGGGAAGTTTTTGCCAGTAATCTTACTATACAAATCAAATGGGGTAGCTCCAATAAGTCCAAGCCACATAGGTATTCTAATGGGTTTTCTTTTACCCAGTTCTTTGCGAATAATTTCAACAGCATCGTTTGATGTTAGTTGTGGCTTATCTGCATAATTATAAATTTTTATTCCGTTTGCAAACTTATCCCATGTCCATAAAGTAGCCTCAACAATGTTTTCAACATAGCAAATAGATTTAATTTTTTTGCCTGACCCAATGTTTGCATATAATCCAGAATCAATCTGACGAATCAAATTATACATATTGGCTGTATTTCTTGCTCCGTGTACTAAAACAGGCCGGATGATTAACCCTTTGTGATGATTTTTTTCCTCAATCCATTTTTTTAATACCTCCTCTGCTGCTAGTTTTGAGTCACCATAGTCATTGCTTGGCTTTGTGTCACTTTCTTCGGTAGAAGTTGTTTTAGATTCTCCATAAACTGCAACCGAAGAATAGAATATTATGCCATTTATGTTATTTTTTGAAGCAACATCACAAATAACCTGCATTCCATTTTTGTTTACATCAAAGTAGCCTTCACGAGTTATACCAAAATCATGGTGAGAAGCTGCTAGGTTGATAATTAATGTTGGCTTGTATTTTAATACTACTTCATTTAATCTTTCTGCATCTCTAATATCACCTTTTTCATACATATTTGAGTTTGGGTGGATGGGCTCACGTATGTCATAATTAATGATTTCTCCATCTAAGGTATCATTAAAATAGGACCCTATGAAGCCTGAGCCCCCTGTTATAAGATATGTTTTTTTCATTTTTTAATCAAAGCCGTTATTAAACTTGTCAATAAATGTTATTAATTGATTCTGTCTTGAGAATTTAGTTCTATGTGCAAGAATATTATTAACATAAGAATTATACAAACTAGTATTGGATGCAAGTTCACAAATTTTTTTAGCAATTGATAACTCATCTGAAGAATTGAAAACAAAACCCATTTTAAGAGTTAATACCTCTTCCCCCGCTTCACTTATTGGTGTTATAATACACGGAATACCAGCTCCAATATATTCATATATTTTTACTGGGAAACTCATTTGGCTAGTTTCATCGTCTGTCCTAAAAGATAATCCTAAATGAGCTGACATAAGCATGTTTGGAATATTTTCATAGTTCACTTCACCCATATAGTCTATGTTATTGGGTAACGATCTTTTTAAGAGATAATCTTTAGAACCTTTTCCTGCAATAATAAATCTGATTGATTCATCTACTTTATTAACCCTTTCAGCAACTCTTAGTAATAAATTAATGTCTTGAAACTGGCTTAGTGACCCATGAAAAACAACAGTAAAATTATCTTTTTTTATCTTGCTTGTCCTAAATATATTAGCGTCAAACCCATTTCTAATAAGCAGAGATTGGTTATTTTTTGGTAAATCATTATAAATACTTGTTGTTACAGTAGAGGTAGCCCACGCTTTTTTGTAAATATAATTTCTTATTGAAATCAATATTTTTCCTGTTCTATTATCCTTACTAATTATTTTTTTGGAGAAAAAAACTTGTGGATAATCATCTCTAATATCAAAAAGATACTTTTTATTCTTAATAATTAGAGCAGAAGCAGCCATAATCGAAGAAAAAAAAGGAGGGCTTGAAATAATGACTAAATCATATTTACTTTTTAATAAAAGTCTAAAAAAATACTCGCTCCCTAATAATAGTTCTTTTAAAAAGCGAAGAAGGAAAGGGTCTTTATTGCTTGTAAGAGGAGACCAAATTTGTTTTTTTTTGAAATTTATTTTGTATTTTGTTCCCGTTAAAATAGTTACACTCACCCCAATTGCTGATAATGCGTTGGCAAACCCCAAGTTTCGAATGGCTACAGCAACACTTTCAGGATAGAATCTATCAGAGATAATGAGCACCCTCTTATTTTGCATAAAAACTCTTAATTGTATTACTTACAAAATCAATTTGATCTTGTGATAATTCTGGATACATCGGTAAAGATAAAATCTCAGATTCATGTTTTTGGGCAAAGGGATAATTTGTCTTTGTATCTAAATTTTTATATGCTTCTAAATTAGGTAAAATATGAGGGTAATGTATGGCTGTTTGAATCCCATTTTTCTCAAGAAATAGCTTTAACTCATCTCTTTTTTTTGTTCGTATTACAAATAGATGATACGAGTGTTTGGTGTTTTTTCTTTCTTTTGGTAATTCTATATTCTTAACATCTTTTAGTGCAATACGATAAGATGCTGCATTTTGCCTTCTTTTATCAGTCCAATCAAGAATATAATTTAATTTAACACTTAAAACAGCTGCTTGTATGCCATCGAGCCTACTATTAATACCTTCAATAATATGAGAATGTTTTTTTAGTGCTCCATGGTTGGCGTACATTCTAAATTTGTTAGCTAGTTTATCGTTATTAGTTATTATACACCCTGCATCTCCATAAGCACCTAAGTTCTTGCCAGGGTAGAAACTAAAAGTGCCCGCATCTCCAAATGTTCCAACTCGTTGTCCATTTTCTTCTGTAAAGTGTGACTGAGCACAATCTTCGACTAAAAATAATTTATGCTCTTTACATATTGATTTTATTTCCGAAATATGTGCTGCTTGTCCAAATAAATGAACAGGTAAAATAGCTTTTGTTTTGGGAGTAATGTTTTCTAAAATTGATTTTGGAGATATAGTATAAGAATCAGAATCAATGTCTGCAAATACTACTTTTGCTCCTGTTTGGCTAATGGCTTCAGAGGAAGATATCCAACTATTGGCAACTGTTATCACTTCATCTCCAATGCCAATGCCAAGCATTTTTAGAGCGATGTAAATGGCATCTGTGCCATTGGCAACAGATACACAATGCTTTACACCATAAAGTTTTTCAAAAGCTCTTTCAAATTTCTTAACAACATCTCCTCCAATAAAATTAGTGTTCTCTATTACGGTTGAAATAGCCTTGTCGATCTCAGGTTTAATTTGCTGATATTGACTTTTTAAATCTACAAATGGGACGTTCATTTATTTTCTAGCTTTCGTATAAAATTTATCTATTATTTCAATGCTCTTCATTCCTTCAAACCCATTAGTTGCAATTTTTCCATCGTTGGTTAACACATCTACCACGTTATCATATACTTCGCCATGGTTAGACATGGAGCCAGTATATTGCCCATAATTATTAGCTGGATTCCCTTCTGGCAAATCTTTAATTTCAAAATTTTCTATATTTTGGTACTCCAACTCGTTTAAATATTGGCCTCCTATTTTTGCCGTACCTTTCTCTCCAAAAATGGTTAATGATCCTTCCATGTTTTTTCCATAAGAACAAACATTATAATTCATTGTACCAATTGCACCATTATAGAATTCCAAAGTTGCAACGCCTGCATCTTCAAACTCAATTATATTTTGGTGATTAAAGTTTCCACTCACTCCATTTATGGCTTTAATATCGCCTACCATCCAATACACCAAATCAACAAAGTGGCTAAATTGAGTAAAAAGAGTGCCTCCATCTAAGTCTTTTGTTCCTTTCCAGCTATTTTCATAATAGGCTTCATTCCTGTTCCAAAAACAGCTTAGTTGAACTGATAATATTTTTCCAAATCTCCCTTCGTCAATAGCCTTTTTTACCGCAATAACTGGTGGGTTAAAACGGTTTTGTTTTACAACAAACAATCTTTTATTGGCCCATTCGGCTGCGTTAATCATATCGCCACAGTCTTGAACAGATATCGCCATTGGTTTTTCACACAACACGTGGCTGCCCGCTTTTAAAGATTTAATGGAGTGCTCTGCATGTAGGCCATTTGGTGTACAAATGGCAATAACATCTGGGGTTTCATTCGAAAGAAGTTCTTCAATTGAATTATAAGATTTTCCTCCAAACTCAGAAGTGATTGTATCAGCTTTTTCCTTATCAATGTCGCAAACCGCTATGAGTTTGCCATGGTTGTTGATATGGCCAGCGTGCCTATTCCCTATTCTACCAGCACCGATGATGGCGTACGTTAAATTACTCATAGTTACAAATACTTTATTTTAATGCAAATATATATATATTAATAAAGAGGCTATAAAAATAATATAAAAGAAAATGCTTCTATTCTGGCTATTGAAGGAGGCTTCGAAGATTTGCTAGAAACACATTAGAGAATTGATTGCATTTTTATTCAATTATATGCCTAAATTTGAGTGAAACTAATTTTTAATAATATGGATAAAAATAGAATACAAAGAGAAGTATTGTTTCATAACGAAAGGTTTAGAGGAGATGACGAGTTAAGAAAAAATGCCAAGAAGTACTACTCTGTTAGTAAAAACATTAGTTTCCGATTTGAAGAAATTATATCTAACTATTGTGATGGGAAAAAGTTACTAGAATATGGGTGTGGCACTGGAAACACCTCTGAAAAATGGTTGAAAAAGGGTGCAATTTTAACAGGAATTGATATTTCAAAAGAAGGTATTAAAAAAGCAAAAGATAAAATTTCCAAAACCAACTATAGTGCAAATTATTTTGTAAGGGATGCTGAAAATACAAATTTTGACGATAGCTCATTCGATGTTGTCGTTGGTTCTGGGATTATTCATCACCTTGATCTATTGAAATCATACAAGGAATTAAGCAGAATTCTTAACAAAAATGGTCATGCTGTATTTATTGAGCCTCTAGATCACAACCCTTTGATAAAGTTGTATCGAAAATTAACTCCTAAAATGAGAACCATAGACGAACACCCATTGAAAATAGCTGATATTGATCTGTTAAGAAATTATTTTAATGATGTAGAAGTTGAGTATTTTTCTTTATTTACAATGCTTGCAGTTCCATTTAGGAATTTTTCTGTTTTTAATACTATTTATAATTTTTTGGGAAGCATAGATAAATTTGTATTTAAGTATGCTTTTATAAGGAAGAATGCTTGGACAGTAATAATTCATGCAAGTAATCCAAAAAAATAACGAGAGGCTATTTCTTATAACAAGATCTTTACAAAACTCTTGTTATTGGGTTGCTGAATAGTAGAAATTAATTACTATCTTGTAAAATTCCGAATATTTATTCTAATCCTTTATAAACATTAATCATAAGATCAACCGTATAATTTAATTTGTAATTATCAATTACAAAATTTCGACCACTAGCTCCCATTGCAATTGATTTTTTTTTGTTTCCTATCATTTTAATTAAATACTCCGCTGCTTTAATTGGATCATTAGGCTCAATAAGGTATCCTGTTTTATTATGTTCTACCACTTCAGAAATACCACCAACTTTTGAAGCTAATATAGACCTTTCACAAGATGAGGCCTCTAACATCGCAACTCCAAAACTCTCAAATCTTGATAATGCAACAAAAATATCAATTTTATTGTGAGCATTATGTATATCATTTTGATTAATAAACCCCAAAAACGTAGTGTTTTCTTTAATTCCAATATTGCTTGCAATATCTTCATATTCATTTCTATTTGGTCCATCGCCAACAATGAGTAAATGTAATTTGGTTTCTGGTAATGTCTTTTTTACAATGCCAAAAGCATTAATCAGAGTGTCAATCCCATAGTTAGGATGCATCGTTTTAATTGTTCCAATTGTAATTATTTCATTTTTAAATGGGGTATTTGTATTTTTAAATAGCTTGGTATTTATTCCAAAAGGGGTAATTTGTATTTTTTTGTTTGTATAATTAGAAGTGACTTTTGCCATTGCTTTACTAGTTGAAAGTATTGCCTTACAGTTTTTTAAAGCAAACTTTAATATGGCCTTGTTAAGTTTTGAATTTTTAGGAAAATCATAAACATCAGATCCCCAAACCGATACAATTCTTTTTTTAAAAAAAGTTAACTTTGATAGAAGACCATAGCTTGATGCAAAATGAGCATGTAAGATGGCAGGCTTTTCTTTCCAAATGGTTTTTAATAAATATGGTAATGCTAATAAGTATAAAAATTTAGACCTAGTTATTCTTGAAAAAAACAAATTATTTATATCAAAAATATAGCACGCAATATTTTGTTTTATCCAGTAATTCTTGCTGCTTTTATTCCCCAAACCAAAAACAATAATTTCTATCCCTTTTTTAGTTAATGAGAGAGCCCATTTTTTAGTATGGGATGAATCAGGTGGAGCTAGTAATATTACTTTCATTATATTGATCGTGAACGAGTATTGTCCAAAAATAAGATAAAATTACTATCCCTTGTAATCTTTCTAGAATTGATTCAAAAAGGCAATTTATAATAATGATTATAATAAACGCAATTGCAACCCAAGATTTATTGCTTAGGGTTATTGGCTGAAGTAAATAAATAATGAAAAGAGCTAAACCTCCAATTCCCCAATAAATGGTTACTTGAAAAAACTGGTTATGAGAATTAAGATTTTGCTTCTGAGGTGATACGTATGAATTCTTTATATAATACCTACTGAAGGTCCTATCTGTATTTCTTGGGGATATCCCAAAAAAGTAATTATCTTTTATTATGTCTATTGATGTTTTCCAAGTTTGAATCCTAAGGTTCATACTTTCATTTTGATCTTCCGATATTTCAAAATTTAGTTCTTTTACTTTATTAATGGTTTGAGTAAATCTTGGACTTTGAACAATAATAAAACCCAATAAGCTAATTAATAAAGCTACAGTCAATTTTACTTTTAAATTAGAATTTGATGCTATAAATTTTATTAAGAAGACTAAGCCTGCAATTAAAAGAGATAGTATTCCAGATCTAGATCCTAACAAGAAAACAGTCAATATTAGAATTCCTATTACAATGTAATCAATGGTTTTATTTTTAAAGAATGTAGATTTATTAACAAAAAGTATGAAAATAATTGCTATTACAAGGTATAGTGAAAAATAATTAGTTTGAAGCCATAACGATATATGATCACCTGTAATCCAATTCCCACCATGAAGAGTGGAGTCTAAGAAGGAGTAATTTTTATTGCCATACTTATCACCCATCGCAAACTGAATAAAATGTTTTCTATCGCTATTTGAAATTGCTAGAAACAAGCCTTTTGCAAGACCTGCAATGGCTGATATTGCTACAGAACCTACAAATAGTTGATATATCCTATTCCTGTTTTCTTTGGTAAGAAAGTTTAAAGACAAAGGCAATATTAATATAGATAGTGAACGCTCAAGAAAAGCATAAGAGTATTCTCTTGGTTCTGAATCCATCGCAAGGTTAAATACCAGGCCAATTATATATATTATTGGAATTATATTTAGCTTTAGTAAGGAAACATCTATTTTATTTTTGCTATTAAAAAAAAGCCAATACACACTTGTTAGCGCAATTCCTATTATATTTATTGAAGTAAATGGTTCGTTAAATGGAAGTGAAACTGCTAACCCATATACGAACAACAACCTTAGATGATGAGAAGAAAAACTATAATTCATTTAATAGGTTTGCCAGTTTTTTTGTTGAGTTTTTTCTAGAAAACACAGAAGCATCAAAAAGTATTATTTCATGATTTATTACTTCAGGAATAATTTTAAGAATATCATCTATGCTATTTTTAACCCAAAACTTATTTGGATATTCGTCAAGCAGATCATATAGTGCTCCACTATCTGTTTTCCCTTCGGTTATCACTAAAATGGTTTTATTGCAAGCCATATAATCAAATGGTTTTGTCAATGTTTCAAACGCCTTTCCTTCTGTAAAAATAAGCCCTATGTCAGATGATAATATGTGCGATAATGTATCGGGATAAGATAATTCTCCTAAATTTTCAAGGTCTAGGCGATTGGAAAAATCCTTTATTTTATCAAAGTCTCTACCCATATAAGCTAGTTTTATTTCTAAGTTTAATTGGATTAACGCATTCATAAAAATTGCAGGGCTACATCCTGTATAGAATTTTCCAGCATACGAAAAACTTGTTTTGGAATACTTAATTGTTTTTTTTGGGTTGACCAACTCTCTCTCATCGTAACCGTTGGGAACAACTCCTGTTAAACTAATTTTTTTATCAAAACCGTTTAATATATATTGATTTACGCTTATAGCTATATCAGCAAAACGTAAAAATCTCTTCTCGTAGAACCTCTTTATTTGCTCTTTAAAAAAACCAGATTTAAACCTAGAATTGTTTGCAAATGGATCTCTAAAATCGAGTATTATTTTACTATCAAAATTTTTTTTTAAAAATTTTGATATACTAAAATGCATAAATGGACCACCTGTTATAATTATATAATCAAACTGTCTGTTCCAACTTAAAAAATTTTTTTTTAATGGACTTATCCAATTTATCCCTAGGTCTTTAATAATGAGATTTACTAGTGAATTTTTCTTTGGAGCAAGATATACGATTCTGTCATCGGCTTCTTTTTGAATTGTTGCCGTTAGTATTGTTGCGTTGATATTATACAAATGAAAGTTTTCAGCCCAATAAGAGGCTCTTAAACTAGCAACTCTTTTGTCGGGTTTATAAAAATAACTAATTATAAGTGCTTCTTTCATATTTTGACTTTGGTAGAGAGTTCATAATTATTTTTACCATAACATACAGAATAAAAGGGAAAATAAGTTGCTTAAGATACAAGAAATTGGAAAATCCATTTTGAATTAGCCAGTGTGTAGATATAAATGCATAAAAGGATAATATCATTGGGTCTTTTTTACTCAGCACCAAAAATAATTGTAGAACTTGCACCACTATACCAATAATAATGGGGGATATAATTAAACCTAAATACCCGAAATTCGCCCATGCTTCTGCCAAAAAATAGCTTGATGCGATTCCTGCAGTTCCATTTTCTACACCTTCGGGGTTTAATTTAGTCATTACTAACCTAGCCGACTCAATAGGTTCTACATTAAAAATATTAAGAAAAAGGGATGGGATTCCTACAAACCAAGTACTTGTTGTTATTTCATTAGGAAACCATTCCATGCTTAAAAGATATCCTCCATAACTAGAAAGAGTTAGCCGAGTAAAAAAAGATGATTTATAGCTAAGAAACGAAGAGATATCTCTACCGGTAGTAATCGTATATCCAATGATTAGGATAAAAAATAAACTTAAAAAAACTTTGACAATAGTGGCTCGTGAAACTTCTCCCTTTACTAGAACATTTATTACTAAAAGACCCATTAGATAAAGCACAATAGGGGCTTTTTGAATATCATAAATTAATAAGGCAATGTTTATTAAAAATAGAACAAGGAAACCAATAAAATTGAGGAATCTTTTATTGTTGATAAATTGAAAATAAGAAAAATAAGAAAAAATGGGCAGTAAATAGAAGCCTGCTAGGTTCTTGATGTATATTATTCCACCAAACCCTCTTTTAGTCATGTTTCTTTCAGAAGCAGCACTTTCAAAATCACCTTCTATTGCCTTAATAATAGGGCTTGCCCCACTATAGTAAAAAATATAAATAATTGTAAACAATGAAAATATAATCATTACTAAATTTATAATAGATATTGTATTGTTGCTAAATGTGTTGACTGTAGGTTTAGAAATAAATTCATTAAAAAGTTTTGGCATATTTTTTATTCCCAAACTGTTATTAACAAAAATCATAGTGAGCGGAATTATAATAACAGAGTAACAAACCCAAAAAAATGCACTTATTTTTGTTTCAGGGCTAGCTGGAGAAATCATATAATGAAAATTTACTAGTCCTAAAGCCGAAAGGGTTGCACCGATATAAGTAGAAATTAATATTGAAAAGACAAATACAAAAGTTGTTGAATTAAATTTTCTCAGTGAGATCGACCCTCCTGCCAAACCAAATAAATAGCCAGAGGTTATCAAAGTAATAATAGAAACAACAAGTATTAAGAAGTTCATTTTTGAAAATCACTTTTTTTTAGTGCCAACCAACTAACAAAGGTAATGAGTAATAAATAATGCATTGATAATGCAATAGATTGAAACTTTAATAATTCTGACGCATCCCAATCATGTTTTTGAGCTAAGAAAAAGGAAAACACTATAATACATACTAAGACTATTTGCCAAATTAATTGAAATTGCTGCTTTTGAAAAACTATCATTAATGAACTTAATGGTCGAGATATAAATCTAATGAAAAATAATGGTGCTAATATTTCTGCAAAAACACCTGCTTCCGACCATTTTTGGCCGAAAACAAATGAAAATATTTGCTGCCCAAACAAAAACAATATCGCAAATATTGGAGCACCAATTAAAAAGGTTTGAAAGAGGGTGTTTTTATAGGAAACAATGACTTTTCCAGTAGTTCTTAATTCATCTCCTCCTGTTTGGAGTAAAACATCAGCAAAAGTTTTGCCAAATAAAGTAAGTGGAGCCCCAATTATTCTCGTTGTGTAGGAATAGAATCCTACATCTTGAACTGTCATTGATGTTGAAAAAATAAAGTTGTTGAAATGGATTGATATTTGACTTAAAAGTGTACTTGGTGCTAAAAATAAAGGGTATTTTTTATATTTTTTTATAGCACTTAAAAGACTTAATGTGTTTATTTTAAATTCTTTAATCTCTTGTAGCTTTATCTTTTTATACGTTACTATGCCTGCCAAAACTCCCATTACATAGCTATAGAATAAACCGAAGTACCCAAAGGATGCTATCCCTAGTAATATTTCACTTGTGCTTTTAACAAAAGATTTAATAACATTAGAAAATGATATGGTTTTATAGCTATTTGTTGACAGGGCATTGAATTGAAGTGCATTTAATGTGGCTGATAGAAAAGAAACAAAAGGAATATAAATTAACCAATTTCCATTTACAAGATTTAATGCCTCAATAATATTTTTTTTAAAAATAAAAAGACCAATAAGAGCCGAGCTATTTATAACTAAAGAACTCAAAATAGTAAGTATAAAAAGAGAATGCTTATCTGATTGTTTTGTGGCATTTGGAATAGCAGTTTCAAAGCTACCCGTTGTACCAAAGGTTAGTATTTGTGTGATTGAATAAAAAATGCCAAATATTCCTATTTCTTTTGGAGAATAAATCCTTGAAATAATGGGACTTATAAGCAAAGGCATAAATTGGCTTAACCCATTCCCTAATGTGAGTGTTAAAACATTTTTCGTATACTTTGAAAATTGGAGTTTCATTAATGTTTTCTAAACCCAAAAGGTCCCTTTTAAATTATACAAACGACTTAATAGTTTGTCCTAATTCTCTAAATACTAAATGGTTAACCAATTTAAAGCTCAAATCTGATTTTTCTATCGCATCTTCAATCGAAACTAAATCCAAT
>CAZGDC010000063.1:9567-12092 GCA_964524405.1 uncultured Roseivirgaceae bacterium | reverse complement strand
TAGGCAATGCAAATCAAATTACTACATAATTATAGTGGCAAAGATTCCTTCACTTTGTTACGGAATGACTTGCTTTGTGAGGTGATCTTTTAGATTTACATATTCATTTACATATGGCAGTTAATCTTATGCCACTTTATACTTTCCAAAAAACGAGTCCCTCCTCCAGATTATAGAAATTATGCGCATTCGGATGCCCTTCTAACTGCCTAATAGCCGCAGCACTTCGAATACCTCTAGCGCAATAAAAAATAACATCACCTTCTGTTGGAATGTTGGCAACCTTACTCATTAAGTTAGATAAAGGAATATGTATTCCACCTATATGATGCGTAGCGCGTTCAAAATCTTCTCGTACATCAACTAAAGAGAATGTAGTTGGAGCATTCGTAAGTAAGTTTTTAAGTTCAGTATTAGAAATAGATTTCATAGTTATATGAGTCTGCATTTTTGTAGCGCAAAACGCTTCATAATCAATTAGTTTAGTTACTTTGTTTTTTTGTGCTGCTTCTGGCAATTTTATTTTTTGA
Organism: uncultured Roseivirgaceae bacterium; assembly: GCA_964524405.1. Taxonomy (GTDB): domain Bacteria; phylum Bacteroidota; class Bacteroidia; order Cytophagales; family Cyclobacteriaceae; genus JAKISE01. The sequence goes on along the minus strand of CAZGDC010000063.1, from coordinate 11,562 downwards.
TTATAAAAATGAAGGCTATCAAACAAATAAAGTGTGCCTGCTAAAGCGGGTTCAAGCCCTGCCAATAACTTAATGGCCTCTACTGCCATTATAGAGCCAATAATGCCAGCTAAAGCACCTAATACGCCACCTTCGGCACAATTAGGCACTGCACTTGGGTTGGGTGGTGTGGGATGAATATCTCTATAATTAGGGCCACCTTTATAATTAAACACACTGCATTGTCCTTCAAATCCGTGGATAGAACCATAAATCAATGGCTTATCTAATATTACGCAGGCATCATTTATAAGGTAACGTGTAGGAAAATTATCGGTACCATCAATAATAACATCAAAATCGGATAGGATTGAAATGGCATTTGAGCTTGTTATCTTTTTTGTAAACACGCTAAACTCAACATTCGGATTGAGCGACTCTAATACCTCAATAGCTGCAATGGCTTTGTTTAGGCCTATTGTTAAGGTATTAAAAATTACTTGGCGTTGCAGATTAGAAAGGCTTACTTCGTCAAAATCAGCAATGCCAATAGTGCCAACACCAGCCGCTGTAAGGTATTGCAAAACAGGAGACCCCAACCCACCTGCACCAACTACTAAAACGCTAGCTTGTTTGAGCTTTAGCTGCGCTTTTTGTCCAAAATGGGGTAATACAAATTGGCGGCTGTATCGTTCTTTTTCTTCTTTGGTAAACATAAAGGCAAGCTAAAAATGCTTCAATGTAATATCTGCAATAGTATTGCCAATAGCCAGCGATGAAGTAGCGGCAGGAGAGGGCGCATTATAGACATTTACTGTACGGTCACTTTCATGTATCGCAAAATCATCTAATAATCCGCCATTTTTATCACAGGCTTGAGCACGCACCCCAGCACCACCAGGCACTAGGTCGTTGGCTGTAATTTCTGGTAAAAGCCGTTGCAATGCTTTGGTAAACGCTGCTTTAGAATACGAGCGGTAAAACTCACCTAGCCCAGTGCGCCAATATTTAGCAGCTACTTTTCTAAAACCAGGCCAAGCCAGTGTTTCTAAAAACTCCCCCATATTAATGTGCGATTTTTTGTAGCCTTCTCGGCTATAGGCCAATACGGCATTAGGGCCAGCTTCAACACCTCCTTTTTGCATACGGGTAAAATGCACGCCTAAAAAGGGAAAATTTGGGTCGGGCACAGGGTAAACCAAGTTTTTAATAAGGTGTTCTTTTTCTTTACTTAATTTAAAGTACTCACCTCTAAAAGGGATAATTTTTATGTCTTTAGTGTCACCATTAATGCGAGCTACCTTGTCGGAGTATAGGCCTGCACAATTTATAATATACTTGGTTAAATACACCGATCCGGCAGCATGCACTTCTACTTTTTCGCTTGTTTTTATTACGTTGGTTACCTTCGCATTAAGTATAATTTCTCCCCCTAAACTTTTAAATACTTCGGCCATTTTAGCGGCTACATCCGAGTAATTTACAATGCCCGTTTGTGGTACATAAAAGCCTTTAATTCCATTAATATGAGGTTCGTGCTCTTTAATGCCTGCTGCATTAAGCATTTTTAACCCTTTTAATCCATGTTCAATCCCTCTTTTATATAGTTTTTCTAGTTCGGGTAATTCTGTTTCATCAATAGCTACTACCACTTTGCCGCATAATTCATACGTAACATTATACGTGTTACAAAATTCAATAAGCATTTTATAGCCATTAATGCAGTTAATGGCTTTTTGGCTACCTGGTTTATAATACAAGCCAGAGTGAATTACCCCACTGTTATTGCCTGTTTGGTGCATGGCTATGGCTTCTTCTTTTTCAAGAATAGCAACTGATAATTCAGGTTTTTTTTCTTTTAACTTTAAAGCCGTTGCAAGACCAACAATTCCTGCTCCAATAATAAGTACATCGTATTTCAAAGGCATATATTTATTATGCGAAAATAGTATTTTTTTGTTTTCCTTTAGAGGGTTTGCTCTGTATTTTTGCGGCAGACATACAACCGATAATGAG
>CAZGDC010000063.1:0-9467 GCA_964524405.1 uncultured Roseivirgaceae bacterium | reverse complement strand
GATAATGAGAGATATAGAAACCGAACAAGACGTTAAGTTATTTTTAGATGCATTTTACGAAAAAGTAAAGGTAGATGATACCATTGCTTACTTATTTAATGAGGTAGCAAACCTTGATTGGGATGCCCATATGCCTAAAATTTATGCTTTTTGGGAGGGTATTTTATTAGGCAAGGTAGGCTTTAGGGGCGATGTAATGGGCATGCACATTCGACTTGATCAAAAAGAAAAGATAACTACCCAACATTTTGATCGATGGATTATGCTGTTTACCGAAACTGTAAACCAACTGTATAAAGGAGATAAAGCAGATGAAGCCATTAATCGTGCTCGTATGATTCGTAGCACCATTGAATTTAATCTTCAAAAAAAACGTTAAATTAACAGCATGAATAAGGCGATATATGTATTAGCTGCAATACTCTTTTTAATGGCTGTTTACTTACTTGGTGCAAGTCCCACAACTCCACTGTACCTTTCCAATTTTCCTACTATTAAATCAAATTTACGCTCATTGGAAGATTCTATCAATAAAACGGAATCCTCAAACCCTGCCATTAAAATAAACAACCAAGCACGTATTGTGTGGGCCGATTCTGCTAAACTAAAAACAAAATGGGCTATTGTGTATTTACATGGATTTACTGCTTCGCAGATGGAAGGAGACCCCGTGCATAGAATAATAGCAAATACCTATGGCATGAATTTATACCTAGCAAGGTTGAGCGACCACGGGCTTAATAGTGATAGTGCCTTAGTACATTTAACACCAGACCGATTGTGGGAATCGGCAAAAAAAGCACTTGCAATTGGCGAAAAAATAGGGGAGAAGGTACTTATTATGAGTACTTCTACTGGCGGAACATTAGCACTAAAGCTAGCAGAAATGTATCCAACGAAGGTGGCTGCATTAGTAAACTATTCTGCCAATGTGCAAATTAATAATTTATTAGCCCCTCTATTAAACAATCATTGGGGTTTGGCTATTGTTAATGCGGTTTCCGATCATGGCTTTGTAGATAATTCTCAAAATAGCGATTCTGCCATTGCACAATATTGGACTTTAAGGTATAAAACAGAAGCATTACCGCAACTGGAAGAGCTTATTGAAACAACAATGCAAGCACCTGTGTTTGCTAAAATTACATGCCCGGTATTAAATATTGCTTATTATAAAGATGATGCCCATCAAGATCCTACGATAAAAGTTGCTGACATTAAGTGGATGCACAGCGCATTAGGCACGGCAGCTAATGCTAAAAAATATGTTGAAATCGCAAGTGTTAAAGCACACCCAATGGCTTCTGGTTTACGTTCTAAAGATATTGAAGCGGTAGTAAGAGAAACTAAATTATTTATAGAGAATACTCTTTGTTTAAGAAATTAATAAAAACTGTTATTGAGAAACAAGTAAGCATTTACTCTGATAAAATTGGTAGTTGATAATCCGAAAAGAAAAATCTCTGATCATCAACTACGAGTGAATAGAATAGTAATAAAAATGGCCAATTAAAGACAAAAAAATAATGCCAATAGACGATATACCTAAAATATATATTAAAGACAAAAAAGAAAATCCGGATTTATTCATCTATGATTTTAAAATGACGTGCGATGTTGTTAAAAGCAAGGTTAATCTAGGTATGAATATGTTTAGTTTTTTGCAAGTGGGTAAAAAACAAGTGCACTTCGCAGGAACATCAGTTGCTGTTAATAAAGATCAATCCTTACTTCTAAAAAAAGGAAATTGGCTTTGGACAGAATTATTGGATACGGATGCTATTTATTATTGTAAACTTTTATTTTTTTCCGAAAAAAAACTCATAGAATTTTTAGAAAAACACGCTAAAAACAAACAAGTAGTAAAGGATGAAACACCTTATTTTATAATTAAAAACGATTCGTACATCGCTTCCTATTTACACTCGTTATCAACCATTAGTGGAGCACCATCATTTTTTATGGAGAAATTGCTTTCTGTAAAATTTGAAGAGCTTATGTTATATCTTATAAATAAGTATGGTAGCACTTTTGAAATGTATTTGCACTCATTAGTAATTAAAGAAACTTCACCTTTTAAAAAAATTGTTGAAAGTAAAATACATTTCAACTTAAAATTGGAAGAAATCGCCTTTTTATGTAATATGAGCTTATCCACTTTTAAGCGTCATTTTATTAACGAGTATAAGGTGTCCCCTGGAAAATGGCTAAAAAATAAACGCCTTCAAAAAGCAAAAGAAACGTTAGAAAAAGGAGTTTTAAAACCCTCAGACGTTTATTTAGATTTTGGATATAATAACCTTTCTAATTTTAGTATAGCATTTAAAAATAAATTTGGTTTTAATCCTAGTGAAACCTCTTTATCTTAATTTGACCTTTTTTCATAAGTTGCTGGGCTATTTTGGTAACTATCAAAAGTAAGACTCCTTGTATGTTTGTATCATTATTAAAAAACAAAGCATAAAATTATGAATATTACATTAGAGCAAGCAGAAAAAATTATAGCAGTAGCTAAAGAGAAATCTATTGAAATAGATACAAAAATGAACATAGCAGTTGTAGATGCAGGTGCAAATTTAGTTGCATTTGCACGTATGGATGGAGCTTGGTTAGGTTCATTAGATATATCTATCAAAAAAGCTAAAACGGCTCGCTATTTTGATATGAATACGGGAATTATTGGAGAATTATCTCAACCAGGTGGTTCTTTATACAATATCGAGCATTCAAATAATGGGTTAATTACTTTTCCAGGTGGTGTGCCTATTAAAAATGCAGCAGGTAAAATTATTGGAGCCATTGGAGTAAGTGGAAGTTCTGTTGAAAATGACCATACAGTTGCAGAAGCTGGAGCATTAGCAATCTAAAAAATAAATAACCATTTTTTTTTAAAAGAGGCTAATTAGTATACTAATCAGTCTCTTTTTTTTAAGAATGATATGAAAAAATATATAGTAGAATTTATTGAAAGATTTGCCTTGAAAAAAGGTAATAGAAATTATTTATGTTTTTGGTACTACATCTGAAACCCACAGAAATCTAGCAGTTGCCATATATGGCAGGTATGGGAAATTCAATAGATTAGTGCTTCCTCTTTAGGTATTGATATTATAGGGTAATTAATTACGTTTAGTAAAACGATTTTTAGAGATGCTATTTAAAAAAATTATTCAATAGAGCCTATCTCGTATTCTTTATCATTTACTAATGTGGCTTCTAAATTAAATGGCATGCATATAATTTTTAGCACATCATCTAATAGCATTTTTTTATCCCACTTACCTGTAAAGCTGAGCTTATTTACTTTATTACTTGCATTTAGCTCAACCCCAAAATGATTTGAAATATCGTTTAAAACGTTTTTGAGCTTTTCATTTTGATACGTATAGGTATCGTTTAGCCACTGAGGAGCCGGACTTCCCTGATTCGATACTTCTTTATGAAGCGACAGGCTATTTAATTGAATTATAGTTTCACCTTTTTTAATAACAACTTTATTTTTTCCATTATTGATGGCTACTTTACCAGTAAAACACTCAATAATAAATGTATGGGGCTTTGCAATTACGTTAAATGAAGTTCCTAACACAGAAACCGTTCCATGTTGGGTGTTTACACTAAATTGAGATCCTTTTTTAACCTTAAAAAAACCTTCGCCCGATAATTCTACAGACCGAGTTAAAATCCAAGTTAAGGAGTTATACGAAGCTGTGCTTGCCGCATTTAAGGTTAATGACGAACCATCAGGCAATAGGAATGAAGTTTGCGAATTAGATGAGCTAATTGTAACTTGAGCCGTATAAAACAAAGCAAAAGAAGCAATAATAGCTACTGTGCTAGCGGCTGCAACCCAACGCCAAGTACTTATGGTACGCACCGTTGTCTTTTTGGCAACGGTTTCATTAAATACCGATTGCCAAATAGCTTTTTTAGATTGCTTATTTGGTATTTCCCATCCTGATAATGCTTGATTGATTTGATTATCAAGTTCTTTCTTATTCATATTTTCCCCTTTCTTCTTAATATACAATCATTATACTTTTTACCCTACCCTCCTATTTTATTTATTTCGAACTTGTAATAAATGTGATAGTATCACTGCTAAATCCTGCAAAAATTCCAAACGCATTGGTCATATTCCCTGCATTAGAAGATCCAATTGTTGAGCTCGTAATCCGATACAGCTCTTCGTATTCTTTTGTAATTCCGTATAATATTAACTGCTGACTTCCTAATGTTTGCACATCGTTAGGGGCAATTCGTATGCTAGGCTCTTGCGTTGGTGTGCTAAAAAAATTATTAAAAGGAAGATCTGTTGCCGTAGGATCATTTCTTAAAATTACGCCTAAATACCAAGCATTAAAAGAGTCTGTCCAAGTTGCCTTAATAAAATCGTTTGGTGAATTTACAAACAAAGTGTCTTTATCAACCAATAAGCTATCAATAGAGACAGGAATAGTTGTTTCTCCTTTTATTTCTACCTCATTATACCGTACAGTTAGTCCATACGTTTTTCCACTAATTACTTGTAAATTTAAGTTTAGGTCATAATAGCCAACCCTGTCCGATTCTGTTAGCTTATAGGCTACTCCATCGGTTTCTATAAATACTTCTGCATTAGAAACTGGAATTTCTTCACCTACTGAATTAATTGGGCTTACCAAAAACAGTTTAATATTCTTAATAGGCTTATTTTCATATATATAAGCTTCTATCACTAATGAGCTGGCTGGTTCTTCTAATACTTCGCAAGAGAACAGACTGGCAATAAGGACGATGTAAATGTATTGTTTCATTTCTAAAATTTCCAGTTTAAAAATAAACTTGGCGTTAGGCCTAATAATAAAATATCGGATATAATGTATTTATCGCTATCTAATAATTGCCCATTTTCATCAAAGGTGATTTTACTAAATCTTCGATATTTTACATTTTTTTTATTGTAAAGATTAAATACGGATAAGCCAATTTTGGCTTCTGTATTTCCTAAATTAAAATTATACGTAGAGGAAAAATCTAACCGATGATAGGCAGGTAACCGATTATTATTAATGCGAGAATAGGCAATATTGCTAATAGTGGAGCCATCTATCGTTGATAAGGTATAAGTTCCTTCAGGCGATGAGTAGGGGTTGCCTGACCCGTAAATCCATATCAAAGAGAAATTCCATGCACCTGCATCATACATATTAACTAGTTTAAGCTCGTGTCGTTGGTCAAACCTAGAAGGAAAAGGGTTGCCTCCGTTTAGCCCTTCGAAATAATTTAGCCCACTACTTAGTGTGTAGCCCACCCAGCCAGAGTAATTTCCCACCCCTTTTTCTATTAATACCTCAATGCCTTTGGTTACCGTTCTGCCAATGGCATAAAGTTGGCCTTGATGTACTTGGTCTTCGTCAAAATTTCGTAAAGAAGGGAGGTACTCCACTTCATCAAATGTTTTCGAAACATAGCCTTCAATATCAATAGTAGCAAATGGCAGGTTTAAATGCACGCCTGCTGCCCAATGGTTGGAGTTTATGACGGGAATATCGTTGTCGGATAGTAGCCAAAAATCTGGGTTACTAGTAAACAGGTCTAACCTTAGTATGCGCGAAATCATTTGATTATTAATGCCCCACGATCCTTTTAAACTTAACCATGGAAGTGCTGAGTAAGTTAGATTTACTTTTGGCTCCCAGTAAAGTATATCCGTTACATTATAATAATTACCTCTAAGCCCTAGTTTTGTTTCTAATTTTGGGGTGATAAAAATTTGATACTCTCCATAAAACTGTAATTGATTGCCAGTTTGCTCTAATATTGGAAATGGCTCTTCGTCAATAATAGAGGATAAATTAATTATGTTAAAGGTATTGGCAATTCCAAAATTTAATACGGAGTTTTTAGAGGTTCTAAATTGGTTGTCGATTTGTGCTGTAAAATCATATACATTATTGTTTTGTGCTTGTAAGTATTTTTCGTTATCAATCCCTAAGGTGTCGTCAAAAACATACAGTTTCTCGAACCTTGTATTACTGTAATACGAAGAAAAGGCAATTTGAGCTTGTGTGCTTAGTTTTTTATTCCATTGCCTGGACCATGTTCCACTGGCACCTACATTACCCCAAAGACTTCTTTCTGCCGTGGTATATTCTACAAGGTCTTCAATAGTAGAGGTGTATTCATAGTTTAAATTATCATTACTGGCATAAAAACTGAGTGCAAAATTATCTTTAACACTGGGTTTATAACTTAGTTTTACATTCAAATCGCCAAACGTAAAATTGGGGTTAATTTCTTCATGATTAAGGCTAGAAGCATTATTTATGTCTCCAGAATTAATAACGGCTTTGTCGAAAAGCTCTCTAAAAAGATAATTTTCTACCACATCTGAAATAGATCTACGACCTGCTATAACCAATGTTAATTTATCGGATAGCACAAATTCTAACAGTCCATTTGCATCTATAAAATTTATGCCTAAATCTGCCGAAAATTTAGTACGATTCCCATCTTTTGCCGTCAGTACCAGTACGCCCGAAGATCGACCTCCATATTTTGCTGAAAAATTACCTTTATATAATTGCACATTTTTAATTGCTTTAGAGTTAAAGGCACTATAAATGCCATAAAAATGATCGACATGGTAAAGGGAATACCCATCTAATAAAACTAAATTTTTATCTGGAGAACTACCTCTTATAATGAGCCCTGCGGAGGTTTCGTTGGTGCCACTTACACCAGGCAATAACTGTAATGCCCTAAAAGCATCATTGCCTCCAAGAACGGGTAGCCGGTCTATAGAAGAAGGGTTAAATGATATTTTACTTATCTCTTCTCCATACTGTATGGTATTTGAGCCTTGGTCGTTAATAACTACTTCTTTTAATAAATTAGGATCTGGGCGTAATTGAAGCGATGACGTTAGATTTTGAACGGAAATGAGGGTGTCTTTATACCCTAAGTAGCTAATTTGAACTTGAGACGTATCTGAAATGTTAATAAAATTAAAAATGCCTTGACGGTTTGATGTGGCAAATAAGGAGGAATGCTTAATGCTAATTAGAGCGTAGGGGAGTGGTTCTTCCGAATATTTATCTTCTATTTTTACACTAATATCAATCATTTTAGGCTTAATAGCACTACTTGATGGTTTAATGATAAATACATCGTTTACTTTGGCTACTTCCATATTAACCGATTGCGCTAAGTGGGTTAGTACCTGCTCCACGGGCATCGATTCAAAATTTGCCGTTACTTTAACACTATGTGCTTCGGTAGCGTTAAAAGCAATGGGTATATTATAGGTATTGGCTATTTGATTAAGGGCAATATCAAATTTTACATTTTCAAATTTTACAGAAATTTTTTGTGCGTGCGAAGGAACTTGAGTATATGATCGAAAACCACATAACAATAATATAAATAAAAGAAAAATATTGACTTTCATTATTAATCTATACGAAAAATTTACGTGTTTATATTTCTTTAAAAACAAGGCTTAAAGGTACACGATTATATCAAGTTTTAATAAAATTTAAAGCAGATTATAGATGATGGCCTAAACTAGAGTAAAGTTGCTTTAGTGATACACTCATTCTTTTTTCTACTGTTTTAACACTTATTTCGAGTCGCTTGGCTATTTCTACATACGTTAATTTTTCAATTCTATTCATTAAAAAAGTGGTACGGTGTGCCTCAGATAGGCTGCCGAGAGCCATTTCTAATTTATCCTTAAATTCCTGCCCTTCAAGTATTTGTTGTGGGGTATCTGCATAGCTGTGAATACGCTGCTTATTAGCAAAATTAAAAACAACCGCTTGATGTTTTATATGATTTTTTGATAGATTAGAAGCAATGGTATAAAGAAGGCTTGATACGGTTTCTTTTTTTATCTCTGTTCTTCGCTCCCAAAGCTTAATAAATGTTTCTTGCACAATATCTTCTGATACCGCAGTATTTCCAGTTTTAAAATAGACGAAGTTTTTTATTGACTCAAAATACTGGTCAAATAGCTGCTCAAATTCTACTTGGTTAAGACTCATTCGAAAGTATAGTCAATAATCATAAGCCAAAGTTGCAAGTAAATAACTTTAATTTGAAGGTTGGTTAGGCTTATTATTAATTTCATTGTTTTTAAATATAACAGCTTAGTGGAAAAACATATAGGAAATAAGAATTGCGGCAATAATTCCTACTGCATCTGCTATTAATCCTGCTGTTATTGCATAGCGTGTGCGTTTAATATTAACGGCTCCAAAATAAACGGCAATTACATATAATGTAGTTTCGGTTGAGCCTTGCATAACACTGGATAATCGACCAACAAAAGAATCTACTCCAAAGGTTTCGATGGTAGAAATCATCATTCCGCGTGCACCACCACCGCTTAGCGGGCGCATAAATGCGGTAGGCAGGGCATCCACAAAATCAGCATTTATGCCCATAGCTACAACTCCCCATTTAACGGCATCTACCATATAGGTTAATGCCCCAGAAGTTTTAAAAACACCAACGGCCACCAACATTGCAACTAAGTAAGGTATAATTTTAACGGCAATTGAAAAGCCTTCTTTGGCGCCATCAATAAATGATTCATACACATTTATTTTTTTAGATACCGCTAAAAGAATAAAGCTGATAATAACCGAAAATAAAATCAGATTGCTTGCAACGGCTGATATGGTAGAAACTTGCTCGCGTGGCAACCCACTTAAATACCAAATAAAGCTAGCAATAAGCACAGTTAATGTGCCTAAGTAGCCTAAAATTACGTTATTAAATAAGTTAATTTTTTGGTACATAGAAACCACAATAATGCCTGCCAATGTAGCAAAATAAGTGGCGAGTAAGGTGGGTATAAATATGTCGGATGGGTCGGCTGCCCCCATTTGAGCTCGAACAACCATTACACTAATGGGTAAAACGGTTAACCCAGATGTATTTAGCACTAAAAACATAATCTGCGCATCAGAGGCAGTGTCTTTAATTGGGTTATGTACCTGCATTTCTTCCATTGCTTTTAAACCCAATGGTGTGGCGGCATTATCTAGCCCCATCATATTAGCAGAAACGTTCATTATCATAGGGCCAAAGGCTTTGCTATCAGGTGGTAAACCTGGAAAAAGTTTACGGAGCAAAGGCCCCGTTATTTTGTAAAATATTTGAACAATTCCACCATTTTCACCTATTTTCATAATGCCAAGCCATAAAGTCATAGCGCCCGTTAAGCCTAATGAAATGGTAAACCCTGTTTTAGCAGATTCCATTATGGAATTAAACATTACAGGAAAAATAGCAACATCGCCTAAAAAAATGAGCCTAGCTAATCCAATAATAAAGGCGACTAAGAAAAAGGATATCCAAATATAGTTTAGCACCATAAAATCTCACTTAATTATTAAAAGCCCAAAGTACAAAATCAAAATCAATTTTATACGTAATTTTTCTGGCAGACCACAAAATAGTTTAATGGCTAGTGTTAA
>CAZGDC010000062.1:0-12313 GCA_964524405.1 uncultured Roseivirgaceae bacterium | reverse complement strand
AAATAAAGTTACCGCCAGTATTATAACAAAACTTGGCGATTTTAGATATCTTGAAGGTGTTGTTTATGGCGACTCCATCCGTTTATCTTCTTTTGATGGCGTACATGCATTTTTAATGCTTGGCGTTTATAAAAATAAAAATTGGAGTGGTGTATTTTATTATGAAAACGGTTATTCGGAAAAATGGGAAAGCACTGCAAAAAATAGTAAGGAACTTGAAAGCCCTTTTGAAATAATATCCGTAAAGGCAGAAACACATCGCCCGTATTATGATATACTAACAGGTGGAGGTGATTATAATCGTATTGATACAGATAATTTGGACGGAAAAGTAGTAATTATTCAATTGATGGGTACTTGGTGCCCCAATAGTTTGGATCAAACAAACTATTTAACAAACTGGTATAAAGAGGTAGCAAAAAAAGACATTGAATTAATTGCCATCGCCTTTGAGCCAGGCGATACCGCATACACCCAAAAACGAATAGATGATTATACGACAGCTTTAGCTATAAACTATCCGATGTATGTTGGTGGTAAAATGAGCAAAGGGCAAGCTGCTTTAGCGTTCCCCAATATGGGTAAAATTAATGCTTTTCCTACCCTAGTAATAATAGATAAGCAAGGCTATATTAGATACATTAACAGTTACTTTAATGGGCCAGCCACAGGCAAATATTACCAAGAATTTGATAAACAGTTTAACAAAAAAGTGAATATGTTGCTAGCCGAGTAATTACTTAACTGCAATTACTTATTAAAATGGTATAAAAACACCAAATTAGCTTTGAGTGCTGGCTTTTTCTTTCCTTTAACTTCTAATTTTACACCCAATATACATTTTGTAATGCCCCTTAAATCGGTAAGCGACTCTAACGATGCATGCAACCTCACTTCATCATTTACCAATACGGGTTCAGCAAATTTCAAACGCTCAATGCCATAATTCACCATCATTGTAATATTGCGTATTTCGGCAATTTGCTCCCATAAATGAGGCAAAATGGATAATGTTAAATACCCATGTGCAATGGTGCTTCCAAAGGGGCTTTCTTTTGCCCTGGCAGGGTCGGTATGGATCCATTGGTAATCCAAGGTGGCATCTGCAAATTTATTAATACGTTCTTGAGAAATAGCCAAATAATTGGATTCACCAATGGCTTGCCCTAAGTATTTATTAAACTCATCAAAACTATTAATTATTATTTTACTCATTTATCAAACTATTAAGTCGTCAAAAATAAAGCTAATTAAATGTTAATATGGCATAATTGCTCACCCAAAATCAATTTTGGTTAAAAAAGTTGTTTTTTTTGCTACTCTTCCGCTATTTTCCAGTTTTCGTACAGGCACTAATTATAAATCGAGTACTTCTTTCAAACGCAGATAGCCACTCGCACTAATAGTAATAGTATCCCCTGATTTAAGCTGGGCCAAATACGATTCTTTTCCAAGCTTATCAAGCTTAAAAATACAATTAATGTTTACAATATATTGCCGATGAACCCTCACAAATACATCTTTATTAAGAGCTGATTCATAGTATTTTAGTCGTTGATTCTTTAAGTATTTTTTCCCAACAGTATTAATCTCAACGTAATCATCTTGCGATTGTAAAAATTGAATTTTATCAACATAAATTATCTCTATTGATTTTGTATTTTTAACTACTATACGCTCTAATGGTTGTTTTATAGTTAAAAGTGCATCAGGGCGTATCGTTTTTTTTACTTCGCTATTAGCTGATACTTTACTCAAGGCTTCCAAAAGCCTAGATTTTGTAAATGGTTTTAGAAGATAATCAATGGCATTCTGCTCAAATGCTTTAATAGCAAATTCATCATAGGCGGTACAAAAAATAACTGGCGGAGGGTGTTCAACTAGCTCTAGCATTTCAAATCCATTTAGTTTTGGCATTTGAATATCTAATAACATTACATCGTATTGCCCAGCGTTAATCAATTTAATGCCTTCAAAGCCATTGGTTGCTTCAAATAACTCAATAGTAGGCTGTGCGCTTAAATAGTTAATTACTAAGTCTCTAGCTGGTTTTTCATCGTCTATCAATAATACACGCATACGTTAGGTTATTGAGGAATTAATAGTTGAACATTAAAAATTGTTTTTTGCTGACTAACCTGTAGTAAGTTGCCTGATTCATAAATTAATCTAAGCCTATTAGCCACGTTTTTTAATCCAATTCCTGTTTGTATAGTAGATTTACTATCGGCATCAAATGTGTTTTTTACATTAATTTCAAGAACCGAGTTAACACATACACAATCTATACGAATCATTGCTTTATCCAACGATTCGTGCACCCCATATTTAATTGCATTTTCAATTAAGGGTTGAATAATTAAAGGCGGCAGTAAATAAGTACTGCACTGTTTTGAGCAATTTATAGAAACGTCTAATCGATCTCCAAAACGAACCTTTTCAATGGAAATAAACTGCTTAACAGCCTCTATTTCACTACTAAGTGCAATAAGTTTATCTTGATTTGGCTTAATAGAGTATCTTAAAAACGCTGATAATGAAATAACCATCTCTTGTGCTTTTTCTGGATTGGTTATAGTTAATGAGCTTATGGAGTTTAGGCTGTTAAAAATAAAATGAGGGTTTAATTGTGATTTAAGCATATCCAATTCTGCCTCTTTTAAAGATTGTTTAAGCTCAGACTCATTAATTTTTCTCACCTTAAACTCCTGATTGTAAATAACTACGTAATAATTTAATGCCATAAGCATATAGATAATAGTAGCTATGGCTGCACGTAAGAGCAAGGATTCTTCCAAAAATTGAAGGTAGGCTATATTAGATTCTAACAAATAGCTTACTACATTATAGTTTATAAAAAGTAAAAGAGCAATTAATACTGATGCCCCAGCAATATGTGTAACCATTGTGTTAGCGATTCGTGCTCTTTCTAAGCTAGAAAAGCTAACCAATGGCCAAATGGCTAACCCAATAATACTCAGCAAAAAATTAAAAGTTACAGCATCTACTAAGGACGCATATAGGTCTAAGACAAAAAAATAATGAAAAATACTAGTTTGCATTAATGCAAAAGCCAACCACATGCTAAGGTAGGTGGCCAAATATCGTCTATTATATGTAATTGGGTTTAACACTTGTTTTATTTTGGCTAAAGGTAGAACAAATACAAAAAAGCTAGGAGTTAATTATTGACTCCTAGTGTTAAGTTAAGTGTGAATAATGTGGGTTAATAGCTCTTCACTTCTCCCCCACCAAACATTACAAAACCTTTTATAAATAACTCTTTTTTCGGCTCTGCTCCATCTCCAGATGTAGCTTGTGTAGCAATCACTCTTTTATCACTAAACCCTCCAAAAATTGCTGTTACTTCAATGCGCACATTCCAGTCGGCTGGCACTATAAAATTACTCCCACCAAACATCGCAAATACATCAAGTACATTGGTTGTATCTGGCGAAAGTTTTGCCTTTGTTAAATTATAATTTCCACCACCAAACATAGAAGAAACCCTTCCTCCTCTAAAATTATCAGATTCAATTACCACATCACCACCACTAAAAAGGTTGGTGTCATCAATAAAATCCATGCTCCCATCAGGTTTATCACCTTTAGGCATAAACTTGGTTTGCTGTTGAATTAAATAATAAACGCCTGCACCAATAAATATCAAAGGCCATAATAGCCTCATTTCTACATAAGGAAAAATATCTAAATCTCTTAATAAAAAGAAACTTCCAAGGCCTATTAATATATAGCCAGAGGCTCTGCCAGGATGCTTTATAAGAATAATAACGCCAATTAATAAAAGCCAATTATACCATCTAAATACGTGGTAAAATAAATCGTTTGGTAAAAGTCCGAAATTTTTGGCTAAAAATATTCCACCAAAAGCGATAAGCAGCAAGCCTAATGTAAAATTTTTTGATTGTTCTTTTGACATAATTATTGAGTTTTTTTGTTGATAATTCAAACTTAAACATAGCTTCTTCATTATAAAAGAACAAATCGGTGAAGCTGGGCTAAAAATCGGTAAAGGCGGAACAAATTTTGAGCACATTCCCAAAACAGCCAATTTATTTCATAGTAATTTTGTCCCATGGCACTCATTACAAAAAAAAAACTAGTATATTCTATTGATGAAAAACTTAGAGCTTATTTAGCCGATCATAAACGCAATGCAGAGGCCATAGATTACGAAGAACTAAAACGATATAAAAATTCCATCGCACTTTACGACTCTAATGGCGTAGATACGCTTTGGGAAACGGTACTCTTTGAGCCATCGGATATGGAGTATATTCACCTCCAGTTAAAAAAGGTATATTCTAATTTAAAGTCATCGGGCAATGTGGAAGTTATCGACCACCTTTTTATCGACCGAATAGACGTATGCCCTTTTGGTAACACCAAGCCTTTTAGGGTTAGAATTGTTAATCGAATTAACGATAATTTCGATTATTTTTATATTAAGCGTGCAGATGCTTCTCGCATTTATGGGCTTGAGTTAGAGCATTTACTATCGCCCAATGCCATTAATTACATTGTGCATAATAACACCATTGTGGTAGAGCATATTGCAGGTGTGCCTGGCGATCAGTTTATGAAAAGGCATATCGAAGACGAGTTTTTAAATAAAGTAAGGCTTTCAAAGGAGTTTGTTAAATTTAATGAGCGATGTTTTGTAAGACTATTAGGCGATATGCACTCCAGTAATTTTGTGGTGGACATAACACCCGATTTTGAAGATACCGATTATCGAATTAGGGCTATTGATTTTGATCAACAATCTTACGAGGCAAGAAAAGCCGTTTATTTTCCTAAATACTTTAAGCAAAATAACCCTTTTATAGAATTGGGTATGCAAGTAATGACCCCCGAAAGTATGAAACAATATCAATTAGAAGAAAGGTCGCTTATTTTAAACCGATTTGTTTCAAACAAACACATACTCAATCAATTACTCGATGCTATGTGCTCGCAACCTCTTTCAATCGCCAAAAATATTAGCCAATTAGGAAAAGAACTAGCCGAACACCATAACGATACCGCTTTTAGTAAATGTAGTAGTATGGGTGAGTTGGTAAAACTTAACCTTGCCAAACTATTAAACAGCTAATCCTATTCGTGCCATGCTTAAAATTTAGTTAATTTTACACCTCATTAATTTTAGATGTCAAAAATAATACTACTCTTTTTTTTACTTTTCTCTTTTCAGTTAAAAGGGCAAGAAACCGCTTCTTTTCTTTTTAACCAAGGGTTCAATTACATAATAATTGATAAGCAAACATCTATCAAGTTCTTTTCTAAAAGCTTGGAAAAAGATCCTGAATTTAGCTTGGCTTATTATTACCGTGGCCTAGCCAATTACAAATTAGGTAATTATCAATTGGCCATATCCGACTTTGATAGAGCCTTAACTACCGATGCCAATATGATTAAATGTTATATGTATAAAGGCTTTGCTTACCAACACATTAATAACGATAGGCAAGCCCTACATTCATTTGAGTCGTATATGGCCTCCATAAATAGCCCTACAGCATCGGATCATTTGGTAATTGCCAAAGCTAAAGCTACTACTGGCGATGTAAAAGGAGCGTTAAAGCATTATGAATTAGCAATGAAAGAAAACCCATCAGAGGAACACCTCTATCATTTGTTTTTAGCTAATTACGATCAGCAAAACTATGAAGAAGCACTCAAATTAATTAATCAAGTAATTCAATTAAACCCTTCTTTTTATGGCTATTACCTGCATAAAGGCAAAGTAGAGTTAATGGTTAAAAATTTTGATAATGCCCTTAAAAGTTTTAATAATGCCCTTGGATTAAACCGAGAAGTAGCCGATAGCTACTTTATGAAAGCAAATACCTTAGACACCCTTGGAAGATTTGAGGAAGCATTGCTAAATTATACCTCCGCCATTAAGCTAAACCCAACAGACGGCACCTATTACTCTAAAAGAGGTAATACAAAATTAACTTTGGGCAATAAAGATGGCGCCTGCCTCGATTGGACTATTGCAGGGAAATTAGGTTATTATGCCGATTTTGATAAAATAAAAACCGTATGCGAGCAGACTAACATTTATAGCAAGTAGTTTTGCACTTTAAAATAGAAAAACAAATACTAACATAATAAAACATTAAAAATTATGGATAATAGAAAACTTTTACCTTATGTATTTATTATTGGTGCCGTGCTCATATTTGGGCTTATATTATCAAACAGCACTTTTTTAACCATAAAACCAGGTGAAACAGGTGTACTATTTAAGAAATTTAGTGGCGGTCTTGATAAAGACATTATTTATGGACAAGGGTTTCATATAATAGCTCCGTGGAATACCATGTACATTTATAATGTAAAAGAACAAACAGCAGAAGAAAAAATGAATGTACTTGATAGAAATGGACTGAGCATAGCCGTGGATGTTACGGTACGTTTTAATCCATTTCCAACTAAAATAGGCTATGTGCACGAACGTTTTGGAAAAACATACATCCAAACATTGGTTATTCCTGAAGTGCGCTCTGCTGTACGGCAAGTAATGGGGCGTTATTCCGCAGAGGAGATTTACTCTACTAAGCGTGCCGAAGTAGAAACTAATATTATAACCGAAGCAGAAGAAACATTGAGCAGCGAAAACAATAATATTAAAATGAATGCCCTGTTGATTCGTGAAGTTGTATTGCCTGCCAATATTAGGAATGCCATTGAATTAAAACTTGGTAAAGAGCAAGAATCATTGGCGTATGAGTTTAAAATAGAAAAAGAAAAGAAAGAAGCCGAACGTAAAAGAATTGCTGCGGAAGGTGAGGCAAGAGCAAATGCTATTATTAATAGCAGTTTAACACCCGAACTTTTAAAAATGAGAGGTATTGAAGCTACATTGGAGCTATCAAAATCGCCTAACAGTAAAGTTATAGTGATTGGTAGTGGAAAAAACGGAATGCCCCTTATTCTAGGTAACAATTAAAATTTGCATTATTGCAAATTTTAACCTTACATCATTGAGTATTTGATATTCGGCAGAATTTTATTCTGTCCCCAAGCACCTTGCAATACACAACTGCAAGGTGCTTTTTTGTCTCCAAAAATTACTTTAATGGTTTATTAATTTGAGCAACCTAAACCTTTTATATCAGACCAAAATAGTGTATTTTGCAACTTTATTATAAAGCGAAATAAATCAATTTTTATTATGTCTAAATCAGCAGAAATTAAAATAAATGGGCAAGCATACGAGTTGCCAATAATTGAAGGAACAGAAAATGAAGTTGCCATTGATATTGGCAAGTTTAGAAGCCAAAGTGGAGTTATTACCATAGACCCAGGTTTTAAAAATACAGGCTCTACAAAAAGTGCCATTACATTTTTAGATGGCGAAAAAGGGATACTTAGATATAGAGGTTACTCCATTGAAGAACTTGCTGATAAGTCTTCATTTTTAGAAGTAGCCTACCTCCTTATTTATGGCGAACTACCAACAGCCGAAGTACTAGATAAGTTTAAAAAGGACATTAGCCGCCATACGTTAGTGCATGAAGACATTAAAAAAATATTAGATGGCTTTCCTTCTGCCGCTCATCCAATGGGCGTTCTATCTTCGTTGGTAACATCATTAACCGCTTTCTATCCAGAATCGTTAGACCCAAATAGATCCTCTGACGAAGTAGATCTTAGCATTATTAGACTATTAGCTAAATTACCCACTTTTGCTGCTTGGGCTTTTAAAAATGAAATGGGGCATCCTGCAATGTACCCAGATAATAAATTAGACTATACGTCTAATTTCTTAAAAATGATGTTTGGTTTACCTGTGGAAGATTACGAGATTGACCCAGTAGTAGCCAAAGCATTAGACCAATTATTAATTTTGCATGCCGACCACGAACAAAATTGCTCCACAGCAACTGTTAGAGTCGTGGGTTCTTCTCATGCTAGTTTGTATGCCTCTATTTCTGCAGGTGTTTGTGCCCTATGGGGTCCATTACATGGCGGTGCCAACCAAGCAGTAATAGAAATGCTAGAACAGATACAAGCCGATGGTGGAGACACCGCTAAATGGATGGCCAAAGCAAAAGACAAAAATGACCCTTTTCGCTTAATGGGCTTTGGGCATAGAGTGTATAAAAACTTTGATCCTCGTGCTAATATCATTAAAAAAGCAGCGGATGATGTATTGGCTAAATTAGGTGTGAACGATCCTATTTTAGACATTGC
The DNA here is from genome assembly GCA_964524405.1 of uncultured Roseivirgaceae bacterium. Classification (GTDB taxonomy): domain Bacteria; phylum Bacteroidota; class Bacteroidia; order Cytophagales; family Cyclobacteriaceae; genus JAKISE01. The sequence goes on along the minus strand of CAZGDC010000062.1, from coordinate 4,087 downwards.
TAAGGGATTAGAAGAAGAAGCGTTAAAAGACCCCTACTTTGTAGAAAGAAAATTATATCCTAATGTGGATTTCTATTCTGGCATCATTTATAGAGCACTGGGTATTCCTACTGAAATGTTTACTGTAATGTTCGCATTAGGTCGCTTGCCAGGATGGATAGCCCAGTGGAAAGAAATGAGAGAGAATAAGGAACCTATTGGCCGTCCTCGTCAGGTATATGTAGGTTATAATGAAAGATCTTATGTTCCGATGACCAAACGATAGAATTTAATTATATAAATATATAACTGATTAGTTTCACTACGTTGTTGGGTAATCGTATTTTTTATGATTACCCAACAACTTTTTTTATGATACTAAAATAATGGCAACAAAAGAAGAATTTAACCAAGCAGCAATTCGTTCTAAAGAATTAACAAAAAGACCGAGCAATGATGATTTATTAAAGCTGTATAGTTTTTTTAAACAGGCGAGCGAAGGAGATATTAGTGGCGATCGCCCAGGAGGATTTGATTTTAAAGGAGCCGCAAAATATGATGCTTGGCTATCCATCAAGGGTATGTTAACGGAGGAGGCAATGCATAAATATACGGCCTTAGTAAACCAGTTGCACGACAGCGAATAATGCAATTATTCTATCAGCCAAATATAATGGAGGGGGCTCACTTTTTAACAGAAGAAGAATCTAAGCATTGCATAAAAGTACTTAGGCATGTAGTTGGAGACACCTTGGATGTAGTTGATGGAACAGGCACGAAGTTCAACGTTCGAATAACAGAAGCGAACCCTAAAAAAGCATGTTTTAGTATCATCAATCATCAACGAAAAGAGGATCAATCCTATTATATTCATATTGGCATAGCCCCTACCAAACAAATAGAACGCACCGAGTGGTTTTTAGAAAAAGCTATTGAAATTGGAGTGGACGAAATCAGTTTCTTTTTTGGAAGGCACTCAGAGCGTAAGAGTATAAATATTGATAGAATGCAAAAAAAAGCAATTGCTGCCATGAAACAATCGCTTAAATACCAATTGCCTATTATTAAATTGTATCAAGATTTACCAAGCCTTATTTCTCATATACCCAATAATCAATCGAAATACATTGCCTATGTCGATTTTGAAAACCCATTACAGTTAAAAAATGTAGCTCAAGCAAAGGAAAATTCGATTATTCTTATTGGGCCAGAAGGCGATTTTAATAAAATCGAACTTGAACTAGCTTTAGATAAAGGCTTTAAAAAAATTGGCTTAGGGCCTCATCGACTGCGTACCGAAACAGCTGGATTAGTTGCTTGCCATACACTCAATTTAATTAATAATTAGGTTTTTGCCATACTTAGTGCCTGTAAGAAAACTCTGCAAAATTAGATTTTTACCTCGAAGTACCTCGGCTGAATAGGTGCTGCCTAGAGCAAAAGAGTGCTATAATGCTACAAGAGATAAAATTACGGCTACATCTTAATACTCTACCAATTTTTCTCTTATGGCGTTGGTAGCAAGTTGTTACTTATTAAGACCTAGCTTTGCACTGTGATACAACCAACTAAAAATAAAGAGGCTATTCTACTTAAATTAGGAATTAAAGAACTTAATCCTATGCAAAAAGAAGCGCATGAAGCCATACAATTAAACAACGAAATTGTACTCATTTCTCCTACCGGAACGGGCAAAACCCTTGCATTTCTTTTACCTATAATTGAAGAACTAGACTCAAGTTTAATTGGAATACAAGTGCTGATTTTAGTACCATCAAGAGAGCTAGCTATTCAAATAGAGCAAATAGCCAGAGAAATGGGTAGTGGATTTAAAATCAATGCGGTATATGGCGGCCGATCCGGAGCTAAGGATAAAATTGATCTAAAGCACCCTCCAACAATACTTATTGGTACTCCAGGACGAATTGCAGACCACTTGCGAAGGGAAAACATTTCGGTTGATCACTTAAAAACACTGGTGTTAGATGAATTTGATAAATCTCTTGAAGTGGGTTTTGAAGTAGAAATGAAAGAAATTTTAGCAACCTTGCCTTCCACCGCAAAGAAAATACTTACCTCAGCAACGCAAAAAATAGCCATCCCTCCTTTTGTGGGGCTTACAAACCCTAGCCAATTAACGTTTAGCAGTGAAGAAACCAGTCAACTACGGCTAATCACAATTGTATCTGAGAGTGAAGATAAGCTTGAAACATTGATAGGATTACTAGAACAAATGGGAGATGCAAATGGCATAGTATTCTGTAATTTTAAAGACTCTATTAAAATAGTAAGCGCCTACCTCGAAAAAAGCTCTATTGATCATGCCTGTTTTTATGGTGGGATTGAACAAATAGAAAGAGAAAGAGCATTACTCAAATTTAGAAACGGCACCCATCGGTTGCTTATTGCAACTGATTTAGCAGCACGTGGAATAGATGTACCCGCTATGGATTTTATCGTGCATTACGAGCTTCCTTACAAAAAAGAAGAATTTACACATAGAAATGGAAGAACTGCTAGAATGCATCAAAACGGAACTTCCTATATACTAAAATGGAAAGACCAGTCATTGCCAAGCTATATTACAGGAGCTGTAGTTGAAAGAATAAAAGAAAGGGAGAATGTATCTCCTTCTAAAAAATGGACTACTCTATTTATTTCAGGAGGTAGAAAGGATAAAATTTCTAAAGGAGACATCGCTGGGCTTTTCTTTAAACAAGGAAAGCTAAAAAAAGACGACTTAGGGCTTATAGAATTAAAACAAGATTGTGCTTTTGTATCTATACCTAGTGCTAAGGCAAATGAATTAATTGGGCAATTAAATAATAGCAGACTTAAAAAGAAAAAGGTAAGGATTAGTGTGCTGGACTAAGTGATTTTACAACCGGTAATAATATTAACTGTTTTTATACGGTGTTAGATTAGAGTGATAATTAATGATTGACGCTAAATACTGTAATAGGTAGATCTGTTCTATCAAAATGATTAAAACAAGTAAAAGATTAATAATTTGACTTGAACCTTTCTAAAACCTCCTTAAATTTGCGCAGCTTAAATAAAAATAATTATGCGAATTGGACAGTTAGCCAGAAAATATACTATTAATCAGGATCAAGTAATCCAATATCTTAATAAGGCTCAAGCCGATTTGGCTCCATTTCATCATAATTCGAAAGTAAGTAGTGATATTGAAGAGTTAGTTACTGCTCATTTTTCTGCATTGCCTAAATCTACTGAGGAAGTTAAAGAAGAGCCGATTGAAGAAGTTTTAGACGAGGCCGAGGAGCAAATTATTGATGCTATCGAAATTGTTCCTGATAAAAAGACAGAGGTTGATCTTCAGCTAGAATTAGACCCAACATTACCTAGCATTCATATCTCTGCAAAAGAAAAGGAAGAGGAGAAATCTAGCGATAATTCTATAGATACAGATACTTTAATGCAATTACTGGAGGCTGATGAAGCATCAAATAACCTGAACCACATAACCCATATTAAGGCTTCTAAAAAAGAACTAAGTGGGCTGAAAGTCGTGGGAAAAATCGAGTTGCCTGAACCGAAAAACAAATTAGTTGTTGAGAGTAAAAATCAAGAAAAGACACCTAGTGCTGGAGCGATTAAACGGCCTAAAAGCCAACAATTAAGCATTGAAGAGAAGGATAAAAGGAGATTAAAGATACTAGCGCAAAAAGAACAATACGATGCTAGGCAAGAAAAACGAATAATAAAGGCAGAAAATAATAAGAGAAGAGCTAAAAATAAAGTTAGGTATGAAGAAAAAATGCAGAAAGTTAAAGCTGGCCGAGCAATACAAAAAATACCAAAAGAGGAAGCAGAACCTGAAATAAGCGACCGGCCTCAAGCCGCTAAACCGATAGCTATTTTTGATTGGTTTTGGAAATTGTTTAATTTGTAAGCAGTTGATAATCTGTATCTTATACAAATTTTTCCCAAGTAAGTGTTTAAGCCTTCAAAAGAAAGTAATGTAGCCCCCACAATAGGTAATTGCGTTGTGTGGAGCTTGAGCTTTTCAACAAGACCAAATTATAAATCAATCAGAAAGTTGTTTATACTTATCACTTTCGATGAGTCCACCTAAAATTTCAAT
>CAZGDC010000061.1:0-12329 GCA_964524405.1 uncultured Roseivirgaceae bacterium | reverse complement strand
ATTATTATCTTGGGCAATTATTATAAAAACCAACCCTCGATATGCAACTTACAATCCAAAATTTAACCAAAACGTATAAGAATGGGGTAAAAGCCATTGATAATTTAGACCTAGAAATAGGCACTGGTATGTTTGGTCTTTTAGGCCCCAATGGAGCTGGAAAATCATCATTAATGAGAACCATTGCCACTTTGCAAAGCCCAGATTCGGGCACCATTACGTTTGGAGATATTAATGTATTGGAAGATAAAATGGAGCTTCGTAAGCTGTTAGGCTATTTACCGCAATCATTTGGTGTATATCCAAAGATGTCGGCTGAGGATTTATTAGATTATTTTGCTACACTTAAAGGCATTGGCAACAAAACAGATAGAGCCAAAATTGTAAAAGAGGTATTAGAAATTACAAATTTATACGATGTCCGTAAAAAGCACGTAGCGGGCTATTCAGGTGGAATGAAGCAACGGTTTGGCATTGCACAGCTTCTTTTAAACGCTCCAAAACTTATTATCGTAGATGAACCTACTGCTGGCCTAGACCCTGCGGAACGTAATCGTTTTTTAAATGTATTACGCGAAGTGGGCACTAATTGTACCGTTATTTTCTCCACACATATTGTAGATGACGTAAAAGAACTCTGCAATAAAATGGCTATTTTAAATGGAGGAAGAATATTAAAACATACCACACCATTAGAAGCAACCAAAGAAATTGAAGGCCAAATTTGGACTAAAATTATTGAACGAGATGACCTTGAATCGCACGAAACTCGTTTTAATGTACTTTCCTCTAATTACAACCCAGATAATACACTCAATATTCGGGTGCAGGCATTAAGCAAACCAGAAGAAAGCTTCGTTTCAGCACCTCCTCAATTAGATGATGTTTATTTTATTGCCCTTAAAGCCGATCAACAGGTTGAAGCATAATTTTTTACTCCTCTAAAACCAATCGTATGTTTTCTACCATATTTAAACACGAGCTTAAACATTGGTTTAAGCAACCTAGCTTTTACATCTATTTAGGCATCTTCTTTTTTCTTGCCCTTTTTATTGCAGCCAGTGCTGCGGGGCTATTTGATTGGTTAACCACCACCACAGGCTCTTCAAAAATTATAAACTCCCCTATTGCAATTAATGGATTTATAAATGGCATTACGGTATTTATATTTTTTCTATTCCCATCTATTATAGGAGCCTCTATTTACCGAGATTTTAAGAGCGATATGCACAGCATATTATACTCCTACCCTTTTACAAAAGCCAATTACTTATTTGCAAAATTCTTTAGCGCAATCGTAATTGTGCTCATTATTGTATTGTCGGTAAGTTTAGCTATGATGATTGGTTACCGTTTGCCTGGCACCAATCAAGAGATTGTAGGGAGTTTAAATCTACTGGCTTATTTACAGGCTTATTTGGTGTACATTATTCCTAATATTCTATTATTTGGTGCCATTGTATTTGCCGTAGTTGCTTTTTCAAGAAACATAGCCGCAGGCTTTATTACGGTGGTGCTAGTTATGCTAGTACAAGGCATCTTAGAAAGCTTATTGGCCGACCCAGACTATCGTTATATTTCTGCTTTACTCGATCCTTTTGGCGGTGGAGCCGCTAACTATTACACCAAATACTGGACGGTTGCCGAACAAAACGAGCAATTATTGCCTATTAAAGGTGTTATTATCTATAACCGATTGATTTGGTTGACTGTTTCTTCGCTTATTTTTGGGTTTGTATTCAAATTCTTTACATTTTCTCAAAATGCCGTCTCCTTTAGTTTTAGAAAGAAGAAAGGTGAGCGATCCACCAAGCAAAATTTTGGTGGAATTACGAGGGTTATTTTACCCAAAGTAAATTTTAACTTTAGTTTTGTTCAAAACCTTAAAACTACTTGGCGGCTTTCCAACATTGATTTTAAGTATATAATTACTAGCTGGCCTTTTTTAAGCATTGTATTGGTTGGTTTAATGTTTATTTTAATAACAGCCATGGTATTGGGCGAACTGTTTGGCACCAAAACACTCCCTGTTACTTGGCAAGTATTGCTAATTCCTGGCAATAGCTTTTCATTTTTTATTAATATCACCACCTTTTTATATGCTGGCATGCTCGTGCATAGAGGCAATATTGCTGGGGTTGATAGTTTAGTAGATGTTACGCCAGTTCCTAATTGGACATTATTGGTTTCAAAGTTAATGGCACTGCTAAAAATGCAATTGGTTCTATTACTCGTTATTTTAGTAGGAGGCATTCTGATTCAGGTATATAATGGCTATTATAAATTTGAAATAGGGCATTATTTATTCGAACTATATGCCCTAAATTTTATACATTTTATTGTTTGGGCACTCTTTGCCTTATTTATTCAATCAATCATTCGAAATCCTTATTTAGGATTGTTTATATTACTCGTAATTTCAATAGGAATCCCACTTCTATCAAAAATAGGAATTGAGCAATCGGTGTTTAAATATAACCAAGGGGCTAGTTTTTCTTACTCAGATATGAATGGCTATGGAAGCTCGATAAATAATTATTTAGTGTATAAATTTTATTGGTTATTGGCAGGTATAACCTTGTTAATTACGGCAAGTTTATTTTGGGTACGTGGCATGCCGCATTCGTTTAAAGAACGACTACAAATTGCTAAGACTAGATTTAGAGGAACTACTCTAATAGGATTCAGTATTTTTCTAATAGCCTTTCTTTCTGTAGGAGCTAGAATTTACTATGAGAATAATTTCTTAAACGAACGACTTTCAGCTAATGAAGAGGAACTACAACAAGTGGAGTGGGAAAAGAAATATAAACGCTACGAACATGCCATTCAACCAAGAATTGTGGCTGTAAATGCCCATGTAAACATCTTCCCTAACGAACTTAATTTTAATGCTAATGGCACCTATTTAATAATAAATAAATCGAGCCAATCCATTGATAGCATCCTTTTAAATCATACCAATTATCCGAGTACTTTCGTTTTTGATAAGCCGAACTCGCTGGTAATGGAAGATACGGTGCATAATTTTGATATTTATCAACTAGCTACTCCATTAATGCCAGGAGATAGTTTAATACTCACTTTTACGGTACACAATAAAGCCAATACGTTTTTAAGGAATCATTCGCCTGTACGAGGCAATGGTACGTTTATAAATAATATGCAATTATTCCCTTCTTTGGGCTATTCTACCAATGGAGAAATGCAAGATGATGAAGTGCGTAAAAAGTACGACTTACCAAAAAATGAGCTAAAGCCACACCCATCTGACACAACCGCATTGGGCAATACTTACATTGCCAAAGATGCCGATTGGATTGATTTTGAGGCTACGGTAAGCACCTCAGAAGACCAAATTGCCATTGCTCCTGGTTATTTACAAAAAGAATGGATTGAAGATGGACGTAGATACTTTCATTACAAAATGGATAGTAAAATCTTAAACTTCTATGCGTTTAACTCTGGTCGTTACGAAGTGGTAAAAGATAAATGGAATGATGTAAATTTAGAAATCTATTATCAAAAAGGGCACGAATACAACCTGGATAGATTCTTTGCAGGGATAAAGGCTTCTTTGGATTATAATACTAAAAATTTTAGTCCGTACCAGCATAGGCAAGTTCGTATTATCGAATTTCCAAGAACAGCAGGAAGATTTGCGCAATCATTCCCCAATACCATTCCTTTTTCGGAAGGCATTGGATTTATTGCCGATGTGGATAGCACCGAAGAAGGCAGTGTGGATTACCCTTTTGCAGTTACCGTACACGAAGTAGCACACCAATGGTGGGCACACCAAGTAATTGGTGCTGATGTGTTGGGTGCTACCATGATGTCTGAGAGTTTATCCGAATATGTTTCCTTAAAAGTGTTGGAGCACCAGCATGGGGCCGATAAAATGCGTACATTTTTAAAAGACGCTCTTGATAAATATTTACGATCGAGATCGAACGAAAAAAAGCGTGAAAATGCCTTAATGTATAATGATGGGCAAGGCTATATCCATTATCAAAAGGGTTCTTTGGTCTTTTATGCCTTAAGCGATTATATAGGGGAGGATAGTTTAAATATGGCCTTAAAACGCTATATCAACAAAGTAAAATTTCAAGAACCTCCTTATACCACTTCTATTGAAATGGTGAATTATATTAGAGAAGTTACGCCCGACTCCTTACAATATGTAATCAAAGATATGTTTGAAACTATTACGCTTTATAAAAATAGAATTGTAGAGGTAAACTCAACCGAGTTGGATAATGGAAAATATCAAGTTGATATTGAATTTAATGTGAGCAAGTATAGAAATAATGAAAAAGGCAAACGCTACTATGCCGAAAATGGAGCAGATTCTATCTCATACAAATCAGAAAAAATGAGAAAGCCATTATATTCTGTTCTATTAACTGATTACATAGATATAGGTGTTTTTGGGGAGGAGGAAGACGAAGAGGGTGAAATGAAAGAAGTTGAGCTATATCTTAAAAAGCACAAAATCACTTCTATTAATAATAAAATTACCATTATCGTAAATCAAAAACCAACCGAAGTGGGTATTGACCCTTATAATAAATTAATTGATACCAACTCGGAGGATAATAGAAGAGAATTGTAAATTTTATAATTATAAAAGCGAAGAATTTACTAAGTTTAAAACCCCTTACACCATATTATTAACCCAACGGATATAAGACTAAAAGACATAAGACCTTTGTTTTCAACAAGTTAAAAATATATTAATCACGGTAAATTACCATCACGTTAATAACATTGAGATGCCGCATTAGATTGATTCTTTTTCACACGCTCATCGTTAAAATAATATACCATAACCAGTTATTCTATATTATTTTGCCTCGATATTGCAAAAAATGGTTCAATCTAATTGTTACGACATCTCAAAATTAGAATTAGGGATTTCTTCTATAAAAACGATAGCCTCCTTCTTCTTTAATTAACTCCAAATCCGAACGGTTTGGCAAATAGGTGTCTGTGATTTTCGATATCACATATACGGGCTTATCAATATTGCCTGTTATTAGCCAGTGTTTATCGGCTCTTTTTTCAAGATTGTCGTTGGGTTGTTTAAAATAAAAAAATGGCGCATAACTATGAAACCCCGAAGTAGTTACGTACACATCTTCTCCTTCCACCGATTTAAGGAACGTAATAAGTGATCCTTGTGTGTGTTGTTCTATTTTAGGCACCACAAAAATGGAATAAAGTAGTAATGTAATTCCTGTCCCTGCCCCCATAATTCCTATTCCTTTTATAATGTTTGATTTAATTAGTTGTATGGCACTTAGCACAACTGCTAAGGTAAAAATTAAGCCGATTAAAAATTCGAATCCACTCCAATCAACCGCTTTCACTAACCCTGCTACTGCAAAAGGGTCGTTTATATAGGGCTTAATATCGTTGATAAAATAGATAACTAATGGCAAACTTGTAAGAAGAAATCCAAAGATTACTCCAACAACCATATAGGTAGCAATAATAGATGTTGGCATTTTTTTCTTCTGTTTCACTAATTTGGCAATATAAAGTGCCGCTAAGTAAGAAAGTGGCAAATAAGCCATCGAAGAATAATGCACGATTTTAGTGGTAACAATGGTAAACAAAATCATTACCACCCAAAATAGCACCATCATCCATTTGGCTAGTTCATTACCTTTGATTGTTGTTTTACTAAAACTGCCTAATGCTATTACCGATAGCGGGAAGCATCCTAAAAAAACCACCACAAAATGGTAGTAAATAGGCTGTTCATGCCCTGCCACAGGGTTGCTAAACAAATCAATTTGGTACTTAATAAACTCTACTAAAAACCAAGGGCCGTTGGCAATTACCTCTGCCCCATACCACATAAAAGTTACTAAAAAAGCAGTGAGCGCAAAAATACCGATGTCTTTTAAGCGAGGCCAATTCTTAAATCTACCGAGCAGTAAAATTGCTATAAATGTAAGCAGTAGTAATAGAAACCCAACGGGGCCTTTGGTGATGATTGCAAAACCAATAAGTGCCCCAGAAATGGCTGAATTTCTCAGTTTATTTCCATTAACCTCTAGGGCTTTCATTAGAAAATAGATAGCTGTAAAAATAAAATAATTAAAAACAGGATCGATAATGCCTGATTTAAAATAGAGGTGAGGCAATATGGAAGCAAAGAATAATAAAGCCCAAATTAAACCAAATTGAGGGTCTTTTTCTTTTTTGCCAATAAGGTATAAAGTAACCAAGGTAATAATGCCAAATACGGCATTAGGAAAACGAGCAGCAAATTCGTTTACTCCAAATATGCTCATGGAGGCCGCTTGTAGCCAAAAGAAAAAAGGTGGCTTTTCCCAGAAAGGCAAAAAACCTACACGTACTCTAAAATAATCTCCTGTAACCATCATTTCACGAGCCGATTCAGCAAAATTTATCTCGTCCCAATCAAATAGATGAACGCTTCCTAAAAAGGGTAAAAAGAAAATTCCGCCAACCAACGCAATTAGGTAAGGATAATATTTTTCGTTGCTGTTTTTCATTAGTTATTAAGGAAACCTTTGTTACCAAACTTGGTTTTTAATGGATTATTAAGCCACAGATAAGCTAATAAAGCTGTTATTACACCAATAATAGAACCAGCATATACATCTACAGGAAAATGAACAGCCAAATAAACACGTGAATAGCCTACCAAAAAAGCACCGATGGCAACCAACCAGCCTACCTTTCGTAGGTTGAATACGAGCACTAGAAACAACGCCAAAGCAAACGCTGAAGTTGTATGCCCCGATGGAAAACTATTATAAACATGCCTTGTAACCCCTTCAACAAAATGAATATCTACTTCTTTACTAAAGTGCCCAACAGGCCGCATTACGTTATCAAACAACGTAAGCTTTAATAATTGCGCCACTAAGGCAGAGGCAAGAAAAATAATTAATCCTAAAGCTGCCTTTCGATAATTATAAAAAGCTAATACTATTATTATTAAGATAAATAATAGTCCATCGCCAATATGGGTGGCTAGTTTAAAAAACACATCTGCAACAGCGGAATGATGTAAATTAATAAGAAAGAAAGATTCTTCTTTGGTGAACACCAGTAAGAAAATACCCCCAAGTAAAATAAAAAGCAGGTACGCATAAAAAAAGGATTTATAATCCGCTATTGCCTTTTTAAGCCCCCCCCCCATTTCGATTATTTTAATAATCGTTTAAAGAAATACTTAACCGAAACCCCTAAAACACCCAACCCATAGGTGCTGCTCCTCGCAAAATTAATGGAAGAAGCTTCTTCAAAATATTTGGTTGGGCAAGTAATTTCAGCTACTTCAAACCCTTGGAATAATATCTCTGCTAAAAACTGATTATCAAAAATAAAATCATCAGAATATTGATTAAAGTCTATTTTTTCTAATACCTCTTTGGTGTAAGCCCTGTAGCCCGTATGATACTCAGAAAGTTTCTGGTTCATCAGTACATTTTGAGTGAGTGTTAAAAAACGATTGGCAATGTATTTATACAAAGGCATTCCTCCTTTTAAAGCCCCTTTACCCAAAATACGAGAAGCTATAACCACAGGATATACTTCATTAGCCATTAAATACACCATCGACTTAATCAACTTTGGCGTGTATTGGTAATCAGGGTGAAGCATAATAATAATATCAGCACCTATCTCAAGAGATTTATTATAACAACTTTTTTGATTGCCACCGTACCCTTTATTGGTATCGTGCTGAATGATATGGTGGATACCCAGCTCTTGGGCTACTTTTACCGTATCATCGGTACTTCGATCATCGGTTAAAATAACTTCATCAACTACATCAAACGGAATTTCTTTCCATGTTTTTTGTAATGTTTGCCCAGCATTATAAGCGGGCATTATTACTACTATTTTTTTATTGTCAACCATTTTTGCAATTAATAAAGTTGCAAATATAATATTAAAGATTGGGTTCTATGTTTTACCTAAAAGGAATTAATTAGAGTCTGTCCATAAAGTCGGCTATCTGCGTTGCGATTGTCTAAAAAATACTCGGCTATGCCTATTTACACCAGTAAACTCCGTTTTTTTAGACGGCACAAGCCTTGATAGCCAACTTTCTGAATCAGACACCGACTTTATAGACAAGCACTAATTAGGTTAAATTTTAGAAATGGTAATGGTAAGCAAGGTCATTTGTTTAAAATTAAAATACCTTTATATTTTTTATTCCCAACCGGTAAAACAAGACTAGCTATATGCAATTAACCATTTCTACCCCTGCCCTATTATTTCCTGCTATTACTTTATTACTATTAGCCTACACCAATCGGTTTTTAGCTTTGGCCACTTTAATAAGAAATTTGCACGCTAAGTACATAGCCGACACTTCGCATAAAATAATTGTTGGGCAAATTAAAAACCTCCGTTCAAGGCTTACAATGGTTCGCTATATGCAAGCATTTGGAGTGCTTAGTTTTGTATTTACCGTAATTTGTATGTTCTTATTATTTCAAGAGTTAACGGCTTGGGCTAATATAATATTTGGCATAAGTTTATTTAGCCTTCTACTTTCTCTACTAATATCACTTATTGAAATTCAAATTTCTACCAAAGCCTTAGAGCTTGAGTTAAGTGATATGGAGGAGCAATTTAATTAACGCTTATATTCGACAAAAAATGCTTACACTACCACATTTACTATCTTTTTGGGTATAATAATTACCTTTTTAGGCTGCTTACCTTCCATCCATTTTTTAATTACCTCATTGTTCAAAACTGCTGCTTGCATATCAGCATTGCTCATGTCTCGTGGAAATGCAATTTTTGCTCGCATTTTTCCATTTACCATAATAGGGTAATCGTAGCTATCCTCTATAAGAAAATCTGGGTTAAATAGTGGAAATTCAGCTTTACTAATGGAGGATTTATGACCAAGTAAACTCCACATTTCTTCCGTTATATGGGGTGCAAATGGAGATAGAATTAAGGTTAAATCTTCTATTATTTTTCGATTATTGCATTTTTGAGAGATGAGCTCATTTACACAAATCATAAAGGCACTTACCGAAGTATTTAGCGAAAGACCTTCAATATCATCTGCCACTTTTTTAATGGTTTTATGCAAACTTTTAAGCGAATCGCCCTCTGGCTTACCTTCGGATACATTAAAAGAACCTCCTTGATGTGCTAAATTCCAATACTTTCTTAAAAATTTATAAACCCCATCTATCCCATTGGTATTCCAAGGTTTAAACTGCTCTAGTGGCCCTAAAAACATTTCGTACAAACGCAGTGTATCTGCCCCAAACTGCTCGATCATATCGTCTGGGCTTACCACATTATACTTCGATTTCGACATTTTTTCTACTTCAAATCCACAGAGGTATTCTCCCGATCGCTCAGGAATAATAATGGACCCTTTAAGGCTTGGACGCCAATTTTTAAACGCATTTACATCTAATATATCATTTTTAACAAACGAAACATCCACATGTATTTTGGATATTACTTTTAAGTCTATATTATCAATGGTAAGATTTAGTCCAGCATGTGTTTCATTCAGTTTATCAATTTCATAATCGATAATACTCATAACATATTCGCGTAAATCAATATGCGATTTATGATCTTGGATTTGCTCGGCTATGTTTTTAGATAAAAATATTTCGGGTAATTCAACATGCTTAAAATCAGGATGGATATTATTAAAAGTGGTTCGAGCAGCATACACAAAACTTGACCTCCCTTGAATCATTCCTTGATTAACTAGCTTTTTAAAAGGCTCTTCAACCGTTACATACCCTCTATCAAATAAAAACTTAGTCCAGAAACGTGCATAAAGCAAATGCCCCGTTGCGTGCTCCGACCCCCCAATATATAAATCCACATTTTGCCAATACGCTTGTGCCTCTTTACTTACAAACGCTTCCTTATTATGGGCATCCATATATCTAAAAAAGTACCAACTTGAACCTGCCCAACCTGGCATAGTGCTTAATTCATACTCATATTTTCCTTTATATTTCCAATCTTTTGCACGGCCTAAAGGTGGCTCACCTGTTTCGGTGGGCTTGTATTCGCTAATAGTTGGTAGTTCTAAAGGTAAATCCTCTAACGGAATTGGAGTGGCTATGCCCTCCTTATAATATACTGGAAACGGCTCGCCCCAATAGCGTTGGCGAGCATAAATAGCATCGCGCATTCGGTATTGCACTTTAGCATTACCAATGCCTAATTCTTTGAGTTTAGTAATGGCGGCCTGAATGGCTTCTTCGTAGGTTAGCCCATTTAAAAAACCTGAATTAATCATTTTTCCATTTTTGGTTGCATCTGCCTCCTCTTCAATATTGGCACTATCAATAATGGCAGGAATGGGCAGGTTAAAATGCGTTGAAAAATCATAATCGCGTTGATCGCCTGCTGGAACGGCCATTACGGCCCCAGTTCCGTAACCTGCAAGCACGTAATCGGCAATCCAAATAGGTAATTTTTGACCTGAAAATGGATGCGTAACGTAACTTCCTGTAAACACGCCAGAAATTGTTTTAACATCGCTCATCCGTTCCCTTTCTGAGCGATTTTTTGCCACTTTTACATATACTTCCACTTCCTCCTTTTGCTCCGTTGTAGTGAGCGTTTCCACTAAATCACTTTCGGGTGCAATGGCTACATAAGTTACCCCATAAATGGTATCTATTCGTGTGGTAAATACATGAATGCGCTCGGTCGAGTTTTCTACTTCAAAATAAAACTCTGCTCCTATGGATTTGCCAATCCAGTTTCGCTGCATTTCCTTCATGGGCTCTGGCCAATTAATGGTATCTAAACCACTCAATAGTCGATCGGCATAGGCTGAGATTCGCATATTCCATTGCGACATTACTTTGCGAACAACAGGATGACCACCTCGTTCTGAAAAACCATCTTTTACTTCATCATTAGAAAGTACCGTACCTAATGCAGGGCACCAATTAACGGTTGTATCTGCTTGATAAGCTAAGCGATAATTTAATAAAAAGGAAGCACGCTCTAACGCTGAATATGATTTCCAAGCAACCTCATTGATGGTAGGCGTGTTTTCAGAATGAGCGGAAAATACATTTCCATTACCTTCTTTTTCTAATATGTTAATAAGCTCAGCAATGGGGCGAGATTTATCCTCCTTAAAATCGTACCACGAATTAAAAAGTTCAATCGTAATCCATTGAGTCCATTTATAAAAATCTGGGTTGCTTGTTTGCACCTCTTTGCTCCAGTCGAACGAAAAACCCAGATTTTTAAGTTGAAATTTATATCGTTTAATATTATCGGCCGTAGTTACCGATGGGTGCTGCCCCGTTTGAATGGCATATTGCTCCGCTGGCAAACCAAAAGAATCGAAGCCCATTGGGTGCAGTACATTATAACCTTGTAGGCGTTTAAATCTTGCCACAATATCAGAAGCAATATAACCTAAAGGATGCCCTACATGAAGACCCGACCCAGAGGGATAGGGAAACATATCGAGTGCATAATACTTGGGCTTGGATGCATCTATTTCAGCTTTGTATAGTTCATTATCACTCCAAATTTTTTGCCATTTGGATTCAATTTCTTTAAAATTATATTCAGGCATATTGCGGTACTTATCTCAAATTTAAGGCGCAAAAATAGTGGTTTTAATTGGATAAGATAAACTTGAGTCCCCCTTCGGAAACACATAAAATCAATTTGGGTTAAAAAATCTATTTTTTCGGAGTAGATTCAAACTTAAAAACACGTTTGTAAATCTCTTTAAACCAAAAAGTGTATTGTTCAGGATGTGTATTTATATGATAGGATATTTCTTTTAAGGAAGCATATTTCCAATCGCTTGCTTCTTCAGGGTTCGGTAAAGGGTTTGCATTAAATTTACCAATAAGTACATGATCCAATTCGTGTTCAATCAATCCATTATTAAATTCAGCTTTATAAATAAACGAAAATAATGATTGCAAACTGGCAGTAATGCCCATTTCATGTAATAACCTGTTTTGAGCCGAAGTAGTTAAGTGCTCTCCTGGTGCTGGATGACTGCAACAAGTATTTGACCATAATTCGGCTGAGTGGTATTTAGTGCTCGCTCGCTTTTGAAGCAATAACTCATTATTATTATTAAATAGAAAAACGGAGTAGGCTCTATGAAGTACGCCCTTTTGATGTGCTTCAAGTTTTTCCATTTCACCAATAACACAGTCTTTCGTATCTACAAGTATTACGTTTTTCAAAACAAAATTTGCTGATTTTTTCAAAAAAATAACGACTAATTATATTATTATTAACCCAACGGATATAAGACGAAAAGACATAAGACATAAGACCTTTATTTT
>CAZGDC010000060.1:0-12593 GCA_964524405.1 uncultured Roseivirgaceae bacterium | reverse complement strand
GTAATTCCATGGATTGCTGCTCCACTAAGGGAAGCAACGATAGCTATACTTATAAACAATTTTGAACTGATGTTATTTGACGCAAAAATTATGGAGGAAATAGCCCAGTAGCCAATCGCATAAAATGGAATAGCAATCACGCCTAGCACGCCCCCCACCCAAAGCATTGCTTTAACTGTATTTAATTCCATCGCGCTTGTGTCGAGAACAAATAGATACATAAAAACAAAATCGCCAAGAGTGGCTAAAAGTGCAGCAAAAGCAGCTAGCTTTAGCAATTGCAGTTGCCCTTTGCTGTTGTTGTTTTTAAAAAAAATCTTCATCCTAAGGTATGTTATTGCCAGTAAACCAAGTTTGCAATGTGGTTGCCATTTCTTTGGTAGCTTTATGTGCTTGATTAGGATAAACCTTGGCAAAGGTTACAAAACCATGTACCATACTATCATACCTAGATAGGTTTACGGCAACACCTGCTTCTTCTAGCCTCTTAGCATAAGCTTCCCCTTCATCTCTAAGTGGGTCGAACCCGGCTGTAATGATTAAAGTCTGAGGTAGATCAGCTAAACTTTCAGCCATCAAAGGCGATACATAACCTGCTTTGCGATCTGCCTTAGTGGGCACGTAGGCTTTTATTGTTTTTTCCATTAGCTCAATTTGCAAACCAAAATTATGACCGTACGTTTTGTAAGAGTATGAATCTAAACTGTATAAATCTGTTACAGGATAAAACAATACTTGACCATTAATTTGGGGACCATTTTCATCTCTAGCCTTTAGTGCTACCACTGTTGCTAAATTACCACCAGCACTTCCTCCAGATACAATTATTTTATCAGGATCGCCTCCCAATGATTTGATATTTTCAGCTACCCATTGAAGGGCTTGATACGAATCGTTTAATCCTGCCGGGTACGGGTGCTCGGGTGCTAGCCTATAATCCACAGAAACTAGAATCACATCCATCATCTCTGTGAGTGATGTACCAAAATAATCGACCATATTAAGCCCGCCAAAGCACCAAGCCCCCCCGTGGTAATACACAATAACAGGCAATGGGTTAGTAACATCTAACGAATCTGATCGGTAAATTCTAATCGGAATAGCAGCTTCTGAAGTTTTTATGGTGTCATTTTCTATAATTGCTCCCTCCTTTGCGGTTCCAAATAATTTAGCACCAAAACTTTTTAACCCTTTGCGCATGGCTGGTATTTTAATATTATCGTAATTACGTTGTGCTACTTTTTGTAAATATGCCTTTGATAAAGGGTGTAGTTTAGCAGAGTATTGATACTCACTGTTTTCAACAACCAGGTTTTTAGCAACTTCATTTTTGGGTTTTTCTTTGATACTGCAAGCTCCTGCAAGGAGTAGTGCGAGAAGCAATACGGTGTAGTTCTTTTTCATTTTGGTGTAGTTTATAAGGCTGCTTCGATCCTACTTTTTACTTATTGTATTTCGATTAAACTACTCTTTGGTATATTGCTTAATCATTATTTTCCACGTTCCGTTTCTTTTTTCGATGGAAAGAATATCCGTATAAACGACTGCACCATAGTCAAATCTAGTTTTTACAACCCCTTTTGTATCTCCAATATCTATTTGAAGTATTTCTGTTTCACAGCTTACACTTCCTTTTTCTGCCACCATTTTTAGGTAATCTTGCACACTCGTTGTTACTTCTTTATTGTTTATAACTGTGCTTAGTGTTGCATTCTCATCAAAAGCAGTTGCCAATAAGGCTACATTCCCCTCTTTTCGCCCTTTAAAATAGTAGTTGTTAATCATATCGGTTACTTCTTTTTCACTGGTTTCATTGGTTTTTTTATCGCCTAGCAAAAACGCCCGAAGCACTTCGGTATATTCATCGGGGGCGTTGAGATAGGTAAAATGACCCGTGTTGTGAAACGTTTTTACCGCAGCATTGGGATAAATCATCTTTAAGCTATCTCGCAAGTCTGATGGTATCAAGGGGTCGTTGTCCGCATCTATAATAAGCATTTCGTTGGTAATCGCTTCTGCATTTACTGGCTCGTAATATTGCAACACACAATTAAGCCTTCCTATAAACTGTGCTTTGCTCATCAGCCCATAATCTTGCTCTAGCAAATACGCTTTTACCAGTGGATCATCATTGGCAGCAGGCACAACCGTTTTTTTTATATTGCCTCTAAAGGTTCTCATCAAAAACCACTCTGGCATGTACGGTAGTGCCTTGGCAAGTCCTCCGTTTTTGTTCAATAGTTGACGATTGGGTGGGAAGGAGTTTCCTACCACTACTTTATCCAACCTATCCGCATGGTTCTTGAGTAGAAACTGTGTTAAGTACCCACCTAGCGAACTGCCAACTACATGCGTCTTTTCTATTCCTTCGGTATCTAGTATATTGAGTATGCCCGCAGCCATTTCTTCTAGCGTATTAGCCGCTGGGTAGGTAACCGCTATTATTCTAAAATCAGCCTTTAGCACTTCTATTTGCTGAAACCAAATATCATACGCCCCTCCCATACCGTGAAGCATAAGCAGTGTTTCTTCTCCTTGGCCAATGTCTATATAGTTCCACTGCAAGTCATTGTGAGCTATCGTTTTGGTAGGGTATTTTCTAAATTCCTCAAGTTGAGTTTTTATGCTTTCCTCTCCTGTATAAAATTCTTCAAACGACTTATTGCCCATAGGAATCACAAAAAATACCACCATTATTAGCAATAGAATAAGCCCTACATTTTTAAATATTTTTGTCATTAGTTGGCTGGAGTTAGTGTTAAAGTACCAATAGAATTTTCTTTAATTTCTTTTCTATCAGTCATTTGCTTACGGTATATTCCATTATTAAACATTTCGGCTTGGTCGTCATAGTGCTTGCTCATTACATGCCCCGACTGACCCGTAGGGTTGATGCTGATGGAGTTACTAGGCTGACTAAAATCGTGAATGATCCGCATAGCTGGTCCTATATATACTTCATACTTACCCTCTCCGTTTAATGGAAATGCCATTTTATTCATCACTGCATTGGTACCATTCATCGGAAATGGCCCTACGTTAAACAGCTTGTTAAATGGTTTTTTTCTGCCAATCGGATGTACATGGGTAAGTGTATGTGCATCGCTCCACTTCCATGCCGTAATGTCGTTTCCAAACTGTGCGTATAAGTCGCCCATAGATTTTCGATAAGACTTGAGTAATATATCGTCATAGGTTTCTTTCTCATCTGTAGTCACATCATCCCACCAAAGCGAGGATTTATTCTTATGCAAGTCGAGTATGGTTCGCTTTACTAAATACGAACCAAGAATCGCATTAAAATCTTTTGCTCCTAGCTCGTCTTTAATGCCATATTCAATCATATAATACTGCATTTTGGTATAAATAAGAGGGGTATTGTCCCCTAGCTGATAGTCACCATTCCAACCAGCCATTAGTTCCACACCTTCTTTTTCATCGTTATTGATAAGTGGAATTAGATGAGTGGCAAAAAAATGAGCAAGCTCTCTATCTGTGTCAGAAACCACATCTCTGTGCATCGTTTTAAAGTCTTCAATCCCGAATTTATCGCTTGCTTCCAAATAATTTTTAATGCGATTGGCTCGTGACATAGGAGTGTAATGCCCTGGATAATTATAGCCGTTAACAGGATCTGGCCGATGATTGGCTGAGTACAAATAGCCAGACTCTGGGTTTTCGCTTTGCGGATTTTTATTAAAATCGAAATACCCTATCAACTCATCTTTGCCACTTGCTCCATCTAGTATTGTTTTAGAGTTAACGTGTAGTGGTCGCTTCGATATTTTACCCGATGCCCACCAAGCGATATTGCCTGAAGAGTCTCCGTACATTATATTGAGACCTAATACATCCACTAGCTTTGCTGCTTCACGAGCATCATCCATATTGGCTGCATGCCCAAGCTGATAGGCAGCTTCTAGCACGGTGGTAGGCATTTCGTTATTTACCCATCTTAATGAAATAGGATTGGACGTATCTGAGTCGTCTTTCATCAAGTGATTGATGATGGGTCCATGCCTAGAAATCTTCAACACAAAACTCGTATCAGGCATATCTTTGATATGGATAACCTCTTCTACTTTTGTAACCTCTTGCCAATGGTCATTTACCCAAAGCGCATCGGGGTTTTCAGGGTTTTCTTTTTCAACGTACATATCCATATTATCAGTAGGAAAGATAGTAAGCCCCCAAGCAACTGCGGGATTGTGACCTACAAATCCAAAAGGCACTCCTGCCAAATGATTTCCATAAAAAGAAAAGCCTGGATACTCAATATGCGCCTCGAACCAAGTAGAAGGTTGTGCATAAAATATATGTGCATCATTTGCCAAAATCACCTTGCCCGATTTTGATTTTTCAGGGGCTACTACCCACGCATTGCTACCCATTTTAATTGGGAACATGGCTTCTTCTTTTACCTTATTAAAAACGGCTTGCAGTGCCAATAGTTGGTCAGCGAATACCGTATCTGCTGCTACGTTTACAGGATCAACATTAAAATCTTTCATATATTGTTCACCGTATTTTGCGTACATTCTGGTAACAACTGGCTCTTGAGTGGTAACATTGGAAAACCCGAATGTGGTGTAACCAATAGTGGTATAAATATCCACCAAGCTAAAATGTACCTTAGGAATACTCATAATTTTAAATTCTAACGGGGTTGCGCCTTTATCTACAAACTCATTGACCCCTTCTAAATAGGCAAGTGCATGTATTCGTTCGGGCGAGTCGGTCATTGACTCAAGGCGAGCTGCTGATTTTTCGGCTGACGCTCTAATGCGCAATGTTCTAAAAAACACATCTACCCCTACCAAGTCTTTGCCTAGCAACTCTGCCATATTGCCAGAGGCAAGTCTGCGCACCATTTCCATTTGAAATAAACGCTCTTGAGCATGCACATAACCCAATGCTCTATACGCATCTTCGGCATTTTGCGCATAAATATGAGGAATGGCATACGCATCGTACTTAACCTCCACTTCTTGTTCTAATATCGATAGTGACTCTGTACCGCTATACGAAGGAACACCTGAACGTAGAAACAAGTATGCTCCTATACAAACAAGCGTTATTAGTAGAAGTAAGCCTAGTAAAATTTTTTTTAACATACTGTTATTTTTTAATCTTTTTGATGAGTGCTTGGATAAGCCCTCCTATTAAAATGATTGTAGCCATAAGTGCAATGCTCCATTTAATGGTAGAAAAAACACTCGTAATCACAGCCACCGTATGTAATTCAGTTGGGTAGTTGTACAACATTGTGATAATGCCCGTATTCTCCAGCATATCAGCAATAAATATCAAATAAGGCATTAGAGCCAACTTTGTTCTATTAGGAAATAAGAGCACGAACGTTAGACTTAGAAATAAGGTGTAAGCAATGGGATAAATCACATCCATCGTCATTTCGCCAATCATATAACTATGGCGGGTTTCAGCACTGTAAGAGTTTATTAGCTCATAGGCTCGTTCAGGTGTGTATGCAAATTGTAAATCAATGGGTATGGCCTGCTCATCCCCAGCCAAATTGGGCATAATGGCAACATTAAAAACAATCATTAATAGCAGTAAAAAAAGTGAAATTTTTACGGAGGCATACTTAGCAAATAATGGTTTCATAAACAGTTCATAAACAGGTGTAGTAAAATAAAAAGAAGTAAAAGATGCTAGAAATAATACTAAATGTATCCTTCTAATACCATATTAACATTGAGATGCCGCATTAGATTGATTCTTTTTCACACTCTCATCGTTAAAATAATATACCATAACCAGTTATTCTATATTATTTTGCCTCGATATTGCAAAAAATGGTTCAATCTAATTATTACGACATTTCAAAATTAAAATGGTATAACATCAGTTTATCAAATTAAAGAATTTTATTTTCCAAATTCGAAACGCACATAGGCACTGCCCATAAAACCAAGTAAAGGAGTACCAGGCAACGCACGATATTTATGATCGAATAGATTATTAGCGATAATGCCAACAGCCAAACCATTAACAGATTTAATAGGCATTTCCCCTTTTAAATCAAACACCGTATAAGTAGGCACTATGCCCCGTTGATACTCCATAGCACCAATAAATTGATGCGCCTCAGACCAACGATAGGTTAATTCGGCAAATACCCCGCTCGTATTTGTATATCTAATACCTGCTCTTGCCGTTAGTTCAGGTGCATTTAATATGGCTGGAAAATCCACAAAATCAGGTACTTCTTCAAAATTGCCTAATTTAATTGCTTGGAAACCTGCATTTATCGATAACGTATTAGTTAACAGGTATTCGATTCCTACATTTATTCCATTGGTATTAACTTTACCATAATTAAAATAAGTAAGTACTAATTCAGCTGGGTAACCTTCTACATACGTAATTGGAGAACCTTGTGGGGCTCCTGTAAACACTAAATCTGCCCAACCAATACCTGTAGGAATTAATCCTGATCCAAAAATTAATTCTGGGTTATTTATGGGTGTAGGAGCACTTAAAAAGTTGGTGATTGTTGTGTTAAAATAGGTAAAGTCTATAAATAATTTATTGGCAATCAATCCTTTATAACCTACTTCAAATGATTTATGTACCGTAGGCACTAAATTATTAATGGCACCTATTTCCGCCCCTGAAGCATCAATTATTTTAAATCCTGTGGATCCTGCTCCACGCAAAACAAGTTCTACAGGGTCTGATGGCAACCCAGCAATTGGTGTACCTGCAGGACCAGGTGTCTGCAATCTGGCAATTTCTGTTTGTGCAAATGCTGGCTGAATTGGAGGGCTTACAAATGCCTCGTTATAGGCTATTCTAAAGTTATGGTTATTGGGTTTATAGGCCAAGCTTACTTTAGGGCTAAATCGACCGCCAAATACATCATTATGATCGTACCTGCCTGAAAGCGTAAGGTTAAAATTCTCAACCATTTCGTTTTCATATTGCAAATAAGCTCCCATTTCATTTATTACTATGAGGTTACCAGTAGGTCCATCGCTTAAAAATGTACCTTCGCTATTGGGTTGAGTATTGGTATATTGCGCCCCCCATGTTACAATATTATCTTCCGCAAAATTAAAGTTATGCTGAAATTCGCCAGTTAATCGGGAAGGCTTGTCCACAAATGTGGCTGCTGCTATCGCAGTTGCTTCGTCCATACCTCCAGCAACAGCTCTTGCCACGTCTTCCAAATCATAGGTGTTTTTAGCATCATCTGCTGTATAATTGGCCTGAAAAAAAGCAGAACCTCCTAAGAAATTATTAAAGTTAGCACGTAGCTGATGGTACCAAAATGTGAAATCTTTAATTTGTAGTGAACCAATATTGGATTGGTTTACATAATTAGCAATGGATATTCCACTCGTATAAGAAATCTCCGTGTTATCAGTTGGAAAAAAGTATAATGCCCCACTTACGGTGGTATTTTTTATGGTATTATCAGGGTTTGTAAAAATGCCTGTTTCTTGTCCTCCAGTAATTATCTGTTGTGTTTGGTCAAAATCTTCGGCCGTAAAATATTCGCCCGAAATTTTATACCCAAATTTATCGCCTAGCATAGCACTGCTTCGAGCAGAAATGGCCAATTGGTTTTGAGTACCACCTCTTACCATAACTTCATGTCCAGCGTATTCTTTTGGGTTTTTAGTAATAATATTAACAACACCATTAGCAGCACCCGCTCCATAGAGAGCAGAGTTTGGCCCTACGATTACTTCAATTTGCTTAATATCGTTTTGGTTTACTCCCATTGCTGGGCCAAAAACACCACCAATGCCTGGCAAGGTAACCGAGCGATAATCAACTAAAGTAAGTAGCCCACCTGTAAATGGGCTTGCAAAACCACGAGCATTTACTTGCTGCTGCCCCAGCCCCGTTTCAACATAATCAATCCCATTAACTCCTTTTAACAATCCGTAAGCAGTTGGTTCTTTAGCAACCTTAATAACTTCTGCGCTTACAATTTGGATATTGGTTGAAGTTTCCGTTCTTCTTTGCGCTCTTCTGCCACCAGAAATGGTTACGGCCGAAAGCGTGTTCATTGATTCTTCCATAGAAAAATCCATGGTGTTTTCGCCATCAACTATGGTTACATTTTGTGTAATATCTCCATAACCAATACTTTTTACTTCTAGCAAATAAGATCCACTACTTATATTGGTTAGCTCATACTTACCATCGGCATCAGTAGCTGCTCCTTTTACAATCCCTCCTTGGGCATTATATAAAACTACTGTAGCTCCTACTACTGCATCAACACCGCTTGTAACATTACCTTTTAAACTACCGCTTTGCGCAAAAGCAGATACGCTAAATAGTAAAGCACATATATAAATAATTGTAAGTTTTGTTTTCATAATGTTTGTTAAGTTTTTTCAACTTTAAAACTAACAATAGAAATATATTAAAAAAGTGCAATTACTTAATTACGGCTATTAATGTTGCGAATGGTATGAGTTAATTGGCGAATGGTAAGGCTACGCCATTGTTTGGATGGGAAGTTTATCTAAAGCTGTTAACATTTCAGCACGCTTAACTCTAGAAACAGGAATTCGCAATTCGTCTTTATTTAGTAAAACAAAACAACGATTTGCATTACCAACCACTTTTTTAGTATTTAAAAAGTTAATTATATACGAACGATGTACACGAAATACAAATTCAGAGTTTAACTCTTTCTCAATGGTTGAAATAGGAACGCGGAGAATTTTCTTTATTAACTTATTGTTTTTTTGATAATGAATTTCGGAGTAATTATTAGACGACTTAATAAAGTACAATTCCCCTAAGGAAATTTTCAACGTTTCAACTTCTCCATTTAAGGTAATTATTCTATTCTGCGAAGAGGTATCTAAGTATTGAGAATTAAATAATTCTTGTTCTTGAAGCTTTATTTCCATTCTCCTTACAGATGCTAACACCATTAATATACCAACAGGAAAAATGCCGATTTTAACATTAATATAAAGTGATTGTTTAATGCTCTCGCTTACGGTAAGATTAGATTCAATGATTATTAAAATAGCGTGAGAAAAGGTAAGCATTATAAAAAGACTAACTATCCACACTATTTCTCTCCCAATGGTTCTTCTATCTTCCTTAAAATAACCATTAAATAGCTTCGGAACAACAAATAAGAGCACAATTAAAACTAAAACGTTAACCATTCCATGCCCTATATAAAACACGCTATGGGCAGAAAAAGGCAATTTTATTAATTCTGGTTGATAGAAATACTTAAAACTTATGCTAAATAGTTCAATGAGCACAATTACACCAATTTTACGTTTTACTGTATTTTCCCAAACGTAAAATGGTTTTAAAAACCAATTTCTAATTCCTTCTTTCAACTTGTATTAATTGTATTACTGAGTCCGATAAAACAACTATGAGCAAAAGTAGCTTTTTTTTTCGGACAGCCGCTTTTTAATCAAATGATTGACCTATTAGACAGGGTTAAGATCAATAAACGTACATTAGAACACAAATTCGACCATTATTTCAAACGATTTACAACATTTTAGCACTTAATAACGATGCTTTATGGCGTAACATCAGGATGCAATTCTTTACAAGAACTATGCGGAGGCATTATAAATTACGGAGCTAAGAAGGTGAATTTTGATAACCTAGGACAGGGGCTCCCAATCCACCTTATTGAGCCTAAAACAGCTCATTACAAAAATATAGCCTCACAAACTCAGCAATTTTTACTAATAATCCTCGAAGTTTTGATAAAAACAACCTGAGTCTTCTTTCTTGTATCAAAACTTAGTCTCTTTTGTGGTTTCTAAAAATTAAAATTTTTAGCTTGCGAATTTTAGGGAGTTACTATCTTGTTAATAATAAGGTTAGAACTTCTTTCCTTTAACTCAAATGGGGTTTATATTTAGGCAACCTCTTTTACTTTAAATCATTTGTATGAACTTAGACTTAACTGGAAAAAACGCCCTTGTATGTGGAAGCACCCAAGGCATTGGCTTAGCAGCTGCACAAGAATTGGCTCTTTTAGGAGCTAATGTTACGCTGCTAGCAAGAAACAAGGATAAATTAATCCATGCACAATCCACCTTAAATTGTAGCAAAAAGCAACAGCACGAAGTGTTGGTGGCCGATTTTTCGGATAATGAACAAGTAAAGAAAATTATTAAAACGCATAATCAATTTCACATATTAGTAAATAACACAGGAGGCCCTCCTGGAGGTAAGGTTGTAGATGCTGACATTTCAGCGTTTACTACCGCTTTCTCCAATCACCTATTAAATAACCAGTTATTAGTACAGGCTACTACCCCTTTTATGGTGTCTGAAGGCTACGGAAGAATTATAAATATTATCTCAACTTCAGTAAAAATGCCTTTGAATGGCCTTGGTGTATCTAACACCATACGAGGTGCAGTTGCTAGCTGGGCAAAAACCTTGGCCAACGAACTGGGGTGTTTTGGTATAACGGTAAATAATGTATTGCCAGGTGCCACCAATACTGCACGCCTCCGTTCAATTATTGAAAATAAATCGGAAAAATTAAATCAATCAATGAAAGAAATTACAGCCGAAATGCAAGCCGAAATACCAGCCAAGCGATTTGCCGAAGCTAATGAGGTGGCTGCAGCGGTAGCCTTTTTAGCCTCGCCTGCAGCCAGCTATATTAATGGCATAAACGTGCCTGTAGATGGCGGCAGAACGGGGTGTTTATAATCAACGAGCAATGTGACTAATTTTTAGAAATGGAAAAAATACTGAATTATATTGATGGCAAACTAATTGAGCCAACGGAAGGCCGCTACTTAGACAATATTGACCCCGCCATTGGAGAGGTATATTCTTACATCCCTGATTCAACCAAAAAAGATGTAGAACTAGCTGTTAAGGCTGCAGAAAAAGCCAAAGTGGCTTGGGGTGTTTTGCCCATTGAAGACCGTTCAGAAATTTTGCTAAAAATAGCCGCCCTAATTGATGAAAACTTAGAGCACTTGGCTAAAGCAGAAAGTATCGACAATGGGAAACCCATAAATTTGGCTCGCACCATTGATATTCCTAGATCTTCTGCCAATTTTAGGTTTTATGCCAAAGCCATTATTAACCAAAGCACCAATGCCCATATATCTCCTGATAAAGGCATTAATTATACGATAAGAGAACCTCTGGGAATAGCCGGTTGCATTTCTCCTTGGAACTTGCCACTCTACTTGTTTACTTGGAAAATCGCTCCTGCTCTTGCTAGTGGCAATTGCGTGGTAGCCAAACCATCTGAAATTACTCCAATGAGTGCTTTTTTATTGAGCAAAATTTGCATAGAAGCTGGCTTACCTGCTGGGGTTTTAAATATTGTGCACGGTTTAGGCCAACAAGTGGGGGAGGCGATTGTTGCTCACCCAAGCATACCCGCTATTTCTTTTACTGGAGGCACTGCCACTGGAAAAAAAATTGCTGCCATTGCCGCACCCATGTTTAAGAAATTATCTTTAGAGTTAGGAGGCAAAAACCCTAACATTATTTTTGATGATTGTGATTTTAAAGAGGCACTATCTACCACGTTACAATCATCCTTTGCCAACCAGGGTCAAATTTGTTTATGTGGATCGCGTATTTATGTACAACGAGGAATTTACGATAAATTTTTAGCTGCATTTGTAGAAAAAGTTAAACTAATGCAAGTAGGTGACCCACTTGAAGAAAACACCAAAACAGGTGCTGTAGTAAGTGAGCAGCACCAAGAAAAAATACTCCATTATATACATTTGGCAAGGTTAGAAGGAGGGGAAGTAGTAGTTGGTGGCAAGGCATATAACCCAGTAGGCCGCTGTAAAAATGGGTATTTTGTGCAGCCAACTGTAATTACTGGATTAAATGAACGTTGCCAAACCAACCAGGAAGAAATTTTTGGGCCTGTTGTTACAGTACAACCATTTGATACCCAAGAAGAAGCCATAGCCCTTGCTAATAGCACTAAATACGGACTTTCTGCTACTGTATGGACACAAAATTTAACTCAAGCACATAAAGTAGCAACAGCATTAAAAGCAGGCATTGTTTGGGTAAACTGCTGGCTCGTTCGTGATTTAAGAACACCGTTTGGCGGTGTAAAACAAAGCGGTGTGGGGCGCGAAGGAGGAGACGAAGCCCTCCACTTTTTTACAGAGGAGAAAAACATTTGCATTAAAGTATAATGGCAACATAAAATATATGCTTTTATCATATTTATGCAAAAAAAGCGTTTACAAATAGATATAATACCATTCTATTACTCAAAATAGATATAAATTAGCAATTTTAGCATTTCTTATTTTTTTGCGCTAAAAAAACAATAAATTGCAATTCATGAATTCCACAAATAAACACATTCTTTTCTTAGTTAGTTTTTTGTTTTTTGCAGAAAACACACAATCTCAAAATACGGCAATAGATAGCTTAAAAAATGAGTTATTTACTCATACACAAAAAGATACGGTAAGGGTAAATCTTTTAAATGACTTAGCCTTTTTATATTATAAGAATGATTTAGATAAAACCATAGCATACATAGAAGAGTCTGAAGCAATAGATTTTAAAAAAGGGAAAGCCAAAAGTTTATATATAAAAGGAATAATTCA
>CAZGDC010000059.1:0-12626 GCA_964524405.1 uncultured Roseivirgaceae bacterium | reverse complement strand
AAGAAATAAACTTAGTTTTTAACAGATGAAACCTTATTGAGTTTACAGAATGTTGGCAATAGTTTTTTTAGTTAATGGGCTCTGAATACAATTGCCTCCCCCAAGTTTCCATATCTCTTTCAGGCAATTGCGAATAATTCATTAATTGATAAAACTCTTCTTGGATTTCTTTTACCGCATTATAGTCAGTAGTCCTTATTCTCGTCTCATAATTGTTTTTTGCTCCACTCGCTGTGAAGTTCAATGAACCTAAGTATGCAATTTCATCATCAATCAAATATATTTTACTGTGAATAAAAGTATCACTCTGCCTGGTCGTATATGGAGACTCATAAACTTTAAAAGGGAAGAGTTGAGAATACCAATATGAGAAAACTCGTTTATTTTTAATCTTTTTTTTATATAACCTTACTACTAAATAAATTATAATGATTGGAATGAGCCCGAATGTTAATTTTAAATCTTGGAGATAATAAACAACCCCGATTAATATTATTAAAAGCCCAGAACCAATGTAAGTCAAAAGTTTAGTGATTTTTCTCCATTTTTCTCTTTTCTTAACTGCCACATCATCCGTTTCTTTATTCTGTACTATGAGTTCATAAATATTTTTTTTGTTGTCGCTTTTAAAATCTTCAATATTATCAGATGTTACTAATTCAACTTCTAGTTTTCTTTTTTGGAAATTTATCAATTCGGTAATTAAAAACGGAGATAAGTATGGAGAAACTATTTTAACAGATTTTTTTGCGTTTCGAATATCACTCAATAGCTTTTTGCCAGCACCTTTTCCAATATAAATGTCACAATTTGCTCCGTTATAAAACATCTCTGATTAGTTTTTATATAATTATTGCCAACTATCTTGTAATACCAATTTAAATTGATATCAAGATAGGATTTAATTCTAATTAATAAAAAAATAGGCATAAAAAAACCTGCTAATGTTAGCAGGTTTTTTTATAATGTTCTGTTTTAGCTTAAAGGCTATTCACAAATTTTGTTAATCTAGATTTGTTATTAGCAGCTTTATTCTTATGAATAATGTTTCTTTTTGCTAACTTATCTATCATTGCTGTTACTTTTTTAAGTAACTCTTGTGCCGTAGATTTATCTGTAGAATTTTTTAATTCTTTGATAAATGTACGTGTAGATTTTGCTTGATATCGATTTCTTAGCCTCTTGGCATTATTCGATCTAATTCTTTTTAAAGCTGACTTATGATTTGCCATAATGTATATATAATTCTATTTCGCCTTTCAAATTTTGAGAGTGCAAATATAATTATTATTATTATGAATGCAAAGAGTTGATTATTAAATATTTTTAAGATTATTAAATATTTGTGTTACAAGTTACCACTCTAATATCGTTTTTGCTTTTATGCACTTACTCTTATAATACTAAGGAGGAATGGGGGTTTTTTGCACATAAAAAGATAAATGAATTAGCCATTTATGCATTACCCAACGAATTACAAGGGTTTTATAAAATGCATTCTAAAGAAATTATTGAGAGGTCGGTTGCTCCCGACCAGCGCAGGTATGTAATTGCGGAAGAAGGCATGAAACATTATATTGATTTGGATTTATTTGATTCGTTGCCATTGCCAAAATATTGGAATCAAGCCGTTGATAAGTATGGGGAGGAATATCTTAAAGAAAGGGGGATTGTTCCTTGGAACACATTTTTTGTGTATCACGCATTAGTAAAGGCAATGGCTGCCAAAGATTATAAGCGTATTATCAAACTTTCAGCTGATTTGGGTCATTATGTGGCAGATGCTCATGTGCCATTGCATACTACGAGCAATTATAATGGTCAGTTTAGTGGCCAATTAGGTATTCATGCTTTTTGGGAAAGTAGATTACCTGAATTGTATTTTAATACGTATGATTTATTTAATGAGAGAGTTATCTATATTGAAGATGTGCAAGGGGAGTTGTGGCAAATCATAAATGAGTCGAATGCCTTGCTTGCTGCCGTTTTTAAATTGGATAAAGAGCTAACGGCTAAAGTGGGAGAGGACAAAAAGTACGCTTATATGCAGCGCGGAAAAAAAGTAATAAGGATGCCTTCTGAATATTATTCAGAAAAATATAATAAAATCGCAGGTGGCATGGTAGAGCAACGTATGCGAAAGGCCATTTACCGTGTAAGTAGCCTTTGGTTTAGTGCTTGGGTAGATGCTGGGCAACCTGTTTTGGATGAATTAGACAATTTAGAAATCGTTGAAAAAGAGGCTGTTGAAATGGGGGTAACTTCGGATTTAGAGAGAGGGCATGATTATTAAAGGATTGCGATTTATTACATTTATCGTACCTATTCAGCCGAGGTGCTTTCGAGATAAAAACAGATAGTTTTTTTGATAAATGAAGCTCCTTTTTATTAGCATAGCACCGCTATGGTACTAAAAATAGCTAAAGTTTAGCGAAAAAAGCACTTTTTTTAGCCGGAATGACTCTCGGCTGAATAGTTGCCATTTATCCTACATTATTCATGGAGTTTAGAGGGTGTAGATACAAGGCATCTAACTAGTGTTAAGTTAAGTGTGAAATGGTGGTTAAGTTGAAGTTATTTATGTTTTTGGCGAAGTAAAAAAACAGGAGCATAGCTTTGCTACGTGAATATTTTTTTAGGAAGTCAAAAGCGGAAAGAACAAAACTTGGGCTGACAGTTTACACTTAACTTAACACTAGATATACACGTGTACTTAATGGAATATTATACCTCTTATAAGCATAGGATAACTTTTATGGCAAATAATGTGGGTTAATAATTAAAACTCCCAAAAGAAGAATTGATTGTTAATTTTTTAGATTGGCACGCTTCTACTCTACCTATAACCTGTGCATCAACTTTAAAGCTCTTGGAAATAGCAATTATTTCTTCTGCATACTTTTCGTTTACATAAAGCTCCATACGATGGCCCATATTAAACACCTTGTACATTTCTTGCCAGCTGGTGCCGCTTTGTTCTTGAATGATTTTGAAAAGTGGAGGTAAATCAAATAAATTATCTTTAATGATGTGTACATTCTCCACACCGTGCTTGCTAGTAGGTAGGAAATGAAGCACTTTGGTTTGTGCGCCACCACTACAATGTATCATTCCGTTAATATGAGCACGATGATTTTTTAATATCTCGGCAATAATGGGAGCGTAGGTTCTAGTTGGGGATAGCACTAATTTTCCTGCATCTAAGGGTGTTCCTTCAACCTTATCTGTTAATTTATAATTTCCACTAAATACTAATTCATCTGGCAGGTGTGGATCAAATGCTTCAGGATATTTGGTTGCATAATTATGACTAAATACATCGTGGCGGGCGGAGGTAAGGCCATTACTGCCCATGCCACCATTATATACTGTTTCGTAAGTTGCTTGCCCAAAGGAGGAAAGTCCAATAATTACATTGCCTGGTTTAATGTTATTTTCAATTACCTCGCTTCTTTTCATACGAGCTGTAACGGTACTATCTACAATAATAGTACGGGTTAAATCACCCACATCTGCGGTTTCACCACCTGTACTAATAATGTTCATCCCATTATTTCGAAGCATTTCTAGCACTTCTTCTGTCCCATTAATAATAGCAGCAATTACTTCCCCCGGAATCAAATTTTTATTTCGACCAATGGTGGATGAGAGCAAAATGTTATCGGTTGCACCCACACAAAGCAAGTCATCAGTATTCATAATTACTGCATCTTGCGCAATTCCTTTCCAAACCGATAAGTCTCCAGTTTCTTTCCAATACATATAAGCTAACGAAGATTTCGTTCCTGCGCCATCAGCGTGCATTATATTGCAATAGGCATTATCTTGCCCTATATAATCTTCCACAATTTTGCAGAATGCATTGGGGTAAAGTCCCTTATTAATATGCTTAATGGCATTATGCACGTCCTCTTTATCGGCAGATACGCCTCTTTGCATATATTTATTGCTCATAATTCAAAGGTAGGAAAACAAGTTAGCACGGCATTACTAATCCTAGTTTTTTGGGGGGTGAAGAAATCTCTCTTTCCAAGTTGTAATAACGATAGAGTGTGCGGGGCAGAGTGCCTGTTTGCTAACGCCTAGCCATGCGCACAGCACAACTATTAACTATTAACTATCAATTATCACTATCGTCATCATCGTCAAAATATTTATCCTCATTAAAGTAATCATCTGTATTATCTTCTTCAGATGGTTTCACTTCTGTTGAGTCGTTGATTTTGGTTACTTTAAACTCTGTACGCCTGTTTTTCTGACGACCTTTAGGGTTATCTGTGCCATCGGGGTTGGTATTTCGAGCAATGGGGTGCGACTCTCCATAACCTTTGGCTGTAATTCTACTTCGATTAATGCCTGCTGTTATAATATAATCAACGGCACTTTCGGCTCTTCGTTGCGAAAGCCGTTGGTTATAAGATTCTGTATCAACGCTATCGGTATGAGCGCTTAGCTCAATGCTAATTTCGGGGTTATCGTATAAAATATCTACAAGTTTATCTAGCTCTTGGGCAGCATCTGCTCTAATATCCCACTTGGCAAAATCATAATAAATATTGGCAAGAATAATTGATTTATCAAGAATAATTGGATCCAAAAACATTAATGTATCAAATGTAATATTGGTTACTAATTTGGTTAGTTTTTCTTGTGGAATTGATCTGCCAACAGTTGTATAATTAAGTCTAGTTACATAGTACTTATGTTTTTCCTTTCCTTCTTTTTGGGCCATTAAAATGTAATTTTCATTTTCATACACTCTAAAATTGAAATTACCTTCCTCATCTGTTACTACTTCATCTAAAATATTATCATTAAAATCTATCAAAGAAACCTTTACGTTGGGCAAAATTTGGATGGAATCTAGTTCATCATGGGTTAGGGTTAATCCATGTAAAAAGTAATTAACGGTTTTAAGGTTAGGGTCTTCATTTACAAAGGTATAAATATCATCATCCCCTTTTCCTTCTGCCCTATTTGAAGTAAAAAAACCCCTATCCGCTTTAAACAAAAACATGCCAAAATCATCGCTGGGTGTATTTACGGGCTGCCCTAAATTAGTTACAAATACTTCTCCACTTTTTCGGGCAGCTATAAACAGATCGAGACCTCCAAACCCAGGGTGCCCTGTAGAAGAGAAATAGAGTTTTCCATCGTCTGCAATAAATGGAAACATCTCATTGCCAGGAGTATTAATGGGAGTGCCTAGATTTTTAACTTTGCTAAACCTGCCTCTACTGCTCATACGTGCAGAATACAAGTCGATTCCTCCTTGTGCTTTGGCATTTTTTCGGTTAGATGCAAAATAAATAGTTCGGCCATCTCTGCTAAAAGCAGGGGATGAATCCCACGCACTTTGCTTGCTTATAGGTAAAATGCGTGGCTCAGACCACATATTATTTCTAAATCTTGAAATGTATAAATTTACCTCCGCTGCCCCTTTTCGCTTGCCTGTATTTCCTTTAGCAAACACCATCGTTTTACCATCAGGCGAAAAGGTTATGGAACCATTATTAGCATTTACATCATTAATAATTTCAGGTAGTTTGGTAAGCGTAGTAGTATCTACCCGAGCGCCTTTGGTTTTAACTTTATAAATATCGGTAAACCCAGTACCTGTTGCTTTATATACTTTATTGCTTTGCCTATTGCTGGTAAAATAAAGATTTCCATTTTTATAAACAGGGCTGTATTCTGCGTGCAATGTATTTATTGCTTTTAAATTTTTAACCTTATAAAAGTTTTTTGACGAAGTAATCTCCGTTATCTGCACTAAATTATCTAATTCATTTTGAGCCAATTCAATCATATCATCATCTTTGGATGCCTTAATAAATGCACTGAGTTGGCTTTCTGCTTTTTCATAATTGCCAATTTCTTTATATCCAAAGGCTAAGTAGTAATACGAGATTGGGTTTTTGTATTTATTTTTAATGGCCGCTTCGTAATAGGGAATTGCCTGTTTAATACGATGAGAAAGCCGGTAGGCTTCGGCCGTTTTAAAATTTGCTTTGGCAGTGTGTTTAGGGGAGTTTAATTTCTTTTTATATTTATCAATCGCTATTTCGTATTCGCCACGTTTGTACTTTTTATCCGCTTTTTTTATGCCTTGAGCTTGCACAAAAAAAACAGCCACGCTAAAAATGATAATTAGAACTAATCTCATGGGTAATAATTTAAAAATATCTTTTAAGCCAAGAATTACTGGCAGACACTATCCAACCAGCATCAAAGTCACCTACCGTTTCCACCAAGTTATTAAACGTTTTTGTATCAGCAGAAATTACCCCTTGGCTTACTTTATTTTTAATAGCTGATAAAGATTCAACATAAAGTTCTCCATCGAGTAAAAATGCAACCTGTGTACGATCCATAAAATTTAATTCATATTTATTTTCAATAAATTTAATTTGATTTACAGAAGAATCTATGGAGCAGCCTGTAGCCATATTATGACCTTCATCAACCGCAATGGCAATAAATCTTTGGTGCAAAATTTGAAAAGAACTCTTTAGCCCAGCTCCGTGTGCACTCCATCCATTACAAAAAGATACTAATGTTTTTGATATTGATTCGATTTCTAAATCGGTTAAATTTCGATTAGATTGATAAATCCAAATGCGAGCAGATTTAGGTAATTGATTAAAAGGTAGATACATGTAAAAACAAAACGATTGGGAAGCAATTTAGTTTACTTATCTCAAATATATTACATGCAAAGATGTAATTAAACTAATAACCTTATAAATCCTCTGCTTGTGCAATAAGTTCTGCCAAATCAAACACTTTAATTTCTGCTTCTTTGTCTTTTGCTTTTACTCCATCTGCTAACATTGTTAAACAAAATGGACAGGCAGAGGCAATTATATTAGCACCTGTTTTAATGGCTTCTTCGGTACGCTCTACATTAATTTCTTTTGTGCCAGGCTCCGAATCTTTAAACATTTGTGCTCCTCCTGCACCACAGCATAATCCATTTGTTTTACACCGTTTCATTTCTACCAACTCTGCATCAAGCACCTCTAATACTCTACGGGGTGCTTCATATATATTGTTTGCTCTACCTAAATAACAAGAGTCGTGGTAGGTAATTTTTTTTCCTTCAAATTTTTTGCCATCCGCAGGTTTTACTTTGCCTTCATCAATAAGTTGT
This sequence comes from uncultured Roseivirgaceae bacterium, assembly GCA_964524405.1. Taxonomy (GTDB): domain Bacteria; phylum Bacteroidota; class Bacteroidia; order Cytophagales; family Cyclobacteriaceae; genus JAKISE01. Next base: position 5,473 of record CAZGDC010000059.1, on the reverse strand, counting down.
TGCAAAAATGTGGAATGATGTATTACCTCATAATTACCTCCTAATGCTGGATATTCATTTTTTAAGGTATTAAAACAATGTGGACAAGCCGTTACTATCTTTTTTACATTATAACCGTCTAGCACTTGTATGTTCGACATTGCTTGCATTTGAAACAAAAACTCATTGCCAGCTCTTCTTGCGGGATCGCCTGTGCACGATTCTTCTTGCCCAAGCACGGCAAAGGATGTGCCTACTTTGTTTAATATTTTTACAAATGCTTTGGTTACGCTTTTGTATCGGTCGTCAAACGAGCCCGCACAACCAACCCAAAATAGAATTTCAGGACTTTCGCCTTTGGCATTCAATTCGGCCATTGTTGGAATTTTATAGGTAGCCATATTAATGTTCAATTAGTAAATTGGTATTATCAATGTTTTATTTTTCATTCTTTAAATCATCTGCCCAGTTAAAGCGGTCGGTTGGAGCAAATTTCCAAGGAGCAAAATTAGTTTCTATATTTTGAAACATCGAGTTCCACGAAGCAGGAGATCCACTTTCTTCCATAGAATCGTAGCGCCTTAATTCTAAAATAATAGAAAGTGGATCTATTAAAATAGGGCAAGCTTCTACACAAGCATTACAAGAAGTACACGCATTAATTTCTTCTTTAGAAATAAAATCGTTTAATAAGGTTTTTCCATTTTCGAGTCCTTTATCATTAGTTAAAACATCTTCAACTCGATCACGTGTGGCCATCATTATCGCCCTTGGCGATAGTTTTTTTCCTGTTTGATTGGCTGGGCACTCATCGGTACATCTACCACATTCGGTGCAAGTAAACGAATCCATAAGGCTTTTCCAAGTAAGGTCGTTTACATCTTTTGCCCCAAAACGCCCCACTTCTTCAGGAGGTGAACTGGCATCTGTTTCGGTGGGCACCCCTAACATTATTTTAACCTCATTGGTTACACTATCCATATTAGTAATTTGCCCCATTGGGTTTAAATTAGAAAAATAGGTGTTTGGGAACGCAAGAAAAATATGAAGATGTTTAGAATAGCTTACATACACTGCAAACCCTAAAATGCCAACAATATGAAACCACCAAAATACGCGTTCGAAAATAATGAGGGTTCCTATTTCAAGATTTTGATATAAAGGAATAAAAAAGGAGCTGAAAAACAAGAAGCCCGTTTGCTCATAATGAGCAGCTCCCTTTGCTTGCAGCACTTGGTCGGCTGCATTCATATTTAAAACAGCTAACATTAAAACTATTTCGGTAACTAAAATAATATTGGCATCAAGGGTTGGCCATTTCTTCATTTCAGGCTTATGAAACCTATCCACTTTAATAATGTTTCTTCTAATTAAGAAAATAACACAAGAGGTGAGTACGGCTACTGCTAAAAATTCGAAAAAATTCATAAGTACGGTGTAGAAACCACCTAGGTAAGGGGCAAAAATTCGATGTGTGCCTGCAATACCATCAATAATAAATTCGAGCACTTCTAAATTAATAACTAAAAACCCGATATACACAAATAAATGTAAAATGGCAGGTAGTGGCTTTTTAAACATCTTTTTTTGACCAAACGCTACTAATAATACGGCTTTCCACCTTGCTAATTTGTTATCCGTTCGATCTAGGGGTTTTCCTAAATTTATACCCTTCTTAATAAAATTAACACGTTTTAATAGTAAATAAGATGCTATTGCTAGCACCAGAACGAATAGTATTTGTTGTAAATAATGCATAATTTTATTTCAAAATAAATTTAGTTCGTTACTATTGGCAACATTAATTTTTCTATTATCTTTGTGCCTCCAAATAAAGGTGATATAGCTCAGTTGGTAGAGCATCGGACTGAAAATCCGTGAGTCGGTGGTTCGAGCCCACCTATCACCACCACAAAAGTCTTCTATAAATAGAGGACTTTTTTTATGCTATTTTTTTCAATTTTATTTTAGCAAATACTCCCTACTTGAACGCACGATAAAGATAAGGAATAAATAAAAAAAATGCTCTGCATGCCGACTATTTTTTGCTGTGCGAGCTAATTTAGAATCGTGCTGTATTAGGATAGATTTGAGGTAATTAATCAATTTAATGCTGCTTAAGCACTGTTAAAGAATAACGACTCCTTTTTTACTAGCTCTTTTGTCTGTCTTTTTCGTTAAAAAATAGAACCATAGCTATGCTATGCTTAGGTTTTTTGCCTCAAATACAAACAAAATTTCTGCGTCAAATTCGAAGCATTTATTCTTTAACAGTGCCTTAGTTAAGGTTGTACGTTATTACAAGCCCCGTTTTTTGATTTTTTTATTATATAAAGTCTAAAAATTAAGTTTACAAACAGCGAGCAATTATTGATTGATGATTTGATAATGCGAGAATATTTTACAGAATAGAATAATCTATTCTTTTTTATAATCTTCAAATGTGTTTATCCTACAAAATAACAGTTGCTCTTTGAGGATAGCTATCTAAGCTTACCTTTGCTTTATTGCATGAAACTACTCAGATTTTTTAATACATTAAACATTGATACTGCATTGGGCGCAGCATCTTTTGTGTATATGGTAAGCTATATAAGAAATGAGCAAGTGGATTTATTTGTTTATTTAGCCCTTATTATGGGGGTATTATCTATTTATAATTTAGATCATTTGGTAGATGCTTTTAGATTAAATGCTAGTGCAAAATCATATCGACACTCTTTCTATCAGCAATACTTTAAATCCCTTTTACTTTGGCAAGCATTTTTATTGAGCGCAGGTTTGTGGGTTCTATTTCAGTTAAGCCCTCTAATAGTATTTTGGGGAGGATTCATGAGTATTGCCATTGGAGCTTATTTTTTAATTATCTTCAACGCACGTTTTCATAATTATATGCTAAGAGAAATTGTGGTTGCGTTAGGTTATACCATTTCGGTAGCAGTCATCCCCTTTGCTGGTTTTTTAATTAGCTCAACAATTAATTTTTATTTTCTTTTTTTAATTATTTTTTTGGTTGCATTAACCAACCTTTGGGTATTTGCGTTGTTTGATGTTGAAAATGATGAAAAGCAAAACCACCATTCGATAGCGAGAGGAGTAGAGGTAAAAAGGCTGATAAAAATGACAAGGACACTAATTTTACTAGCTCTCATAATTATAATTGCCTATACTATACATCAACAATATTGGCTATTAGGGGCAGTATTTATTGGGGTTGAAATTAGCTACTTAGCAATATTGCATTTTAAGTATTATCTTAAAAAAAACGAATATTACCGATTGTTTGGTGAGCTAGTTTTGGTATTACCAGGGTTAATTTTATGGCTCAGTAATGCAATTTAATTTAGTATCAAAATATTATAATTGGCTCAGCTCCCTAGTTTTTGGAGGTTCATTAGAAATGGCGAAAATCTCCTTATTTGATAGAGTTCCTGAAGGCGCGTTTGTGTTAATAATAGGAGGAGGCACAGGCTCTTCGCTTAAAAACCTCCTTCAGCTTAAAAAAAATATTCGTGTCGATTTTGTAGATGCTTCAGAACAAATGGTGGCACGCACCAAGCAAACGGTTAAAGACAGCAACTTGGTAAACTATGTAGTATGTCCAATTAAGGAATATAATGGAGCACAATATGATGTAATAATTACAGAATTCTTTTTAGATTTATTTTCGAAAGAAACATTATCAGATTTAGTGCCTTTTATCGGATCTAAACTAAAGGTTAACGCTACTTGGCTTGATACTGATTTTAGAAAGCCTCAAAAAAAACGACATCAATTATTACTAACCTTTATGTATTTATTTTTTAAGATTACGGCCAATATTGAAGCTAACCGTTTAGTGGATGTTGAGAAAATGATGAATAAGAATGGATTGCAAAAGCTAGATGAAGTAACTTTTAAATCAGGGTTTATTTCTAGTCGTTTATTTCAGCAAACATAATTTCATCTGCCTTTTGAAGCATTTTTAAGTAGGTAGCTTTATGGCGATGTTTTTTTTCATAAGATTGCAGAGCCAATCTAAGTGCTTCAACTGTTTTTTGTTGTTGTTTAACAAGCGAATTATAAACCAAATGAGTTTGTGCAGAAATTCCAGAAGGAATAGGCTGATTGAACCCAAAAACGCCAATTAACATACTGTAGGCTTTTAATAAGCGATAAAACGGTAAGCTTAAATAACTAATAAAATTACTGCTCGAATTATATTTCATAATGGCATAAGTTGCTGCTGCAAGCAATCTGTTTTCGTACAATAAATTAGAATTATACCATTCGCCAACAATAATAAACCGAGGATCAAGCTCAACTTCAAAAGGGAGTAGATGCTTTTTATGAGTACCTATCTCTATCGATAAATTACCCCTATTCCACACATTTTTATTTAAGTTAAGCCCGTGTTTAGCAAATGCCATACTAATAAATTCCCAGTCATACACATAAGAATGGCTATCCCCGTTATAATTATAATCGTATTTATATTGGCCACTTTCAGCCATCTTCCACATAGTAGAAGCAGCCAAAGTTGGCAATTCAGGATTTCTAAGTAGTGGAGGAATGTCTTCTCGCAACCTTAGTATTATTCCATTCGGGGCAACAACCTCTTTGAAATTTTTTACGTCTAGCTTAGTTAATCCGTTCAGCCTATCCAAATAAATCACAAAAGCCTTCTCGTTTTTAATTATAATACTTCCTAAATGTTGATAAACATTAGGCAGTTCTTTAAAAACAGAACTATAATTATTATCAGAAGGGTTTAGAGAAAAGGCAATAATATCCCCAGATTGAAACGACAAATTATCAAAATTAAAACTTTTAGTAATGGTGGAATCTTTGACTTTATGCCATTGTGCTTTTTCTATATTAGATTGGATAAGTGCCGATTCAAATGCTAGCCTTCCTTCCATTATAAATTCAAAAAGTCTATTGTTGGCATACTCCGATGAAGTATTCCAATATCTACTTTGATATTTTAATAGTTTACGCCAAAGAGCCACATCATTTTTAAACTGCGGTATTTTACCAGGGCTTAATGATACGAGCGCAGAAAGTTTATTTATATGATAATTGATACTATCAAGAATAGGAGCATTGGGCTCAGTTAGCTCAAGCAACAGTATATCGAGGTGTTTATGTAGTAGTAATTGGTGTTTATTGTATTGAAAAGCTTGGTTTTGTTTGCTAGTAATTCTGTACTTTACTAAGTTTTGCGCAAATTTTCCCCACCACTTTGAGCTAAATAAAGTTTTGTTTTTTTCAAGAACATGAATGGAATCCTTGTGATCCGGGATAGCTAACAAAGCGAATAGCACAAGAAAGATAAAAAATTTATAAAAAAACTTCATTTATAAGGTTAATTGAAACGCAATTTACAATTTTGTTTGCAAGAGAACAACATCTGTAATAATGGATTATTAAATGATCAAATTTTTTATTTGTTATTACTATTTTGTTATTTTATTGACTAATTATTGTTAATATTCTAAGAAAGGTTGAGTGT
>CAZGDC010000058.1:3926-12784 GCA_964524405.1 uncultured Roseivirgaceae bacterium | reverse complement strand
TAAAAAGAAGCTTCATTTATCAAAAAAACTATCTGTTTTTATCTCGAAAGCACCTCGGGCGAATAGGTACGGATAATTATTTTTTCTTTTTCAATTTCTCCAAAACTGGAGAGGCAGAATCACAACCACAATTAACTTCGCAATTCGATTTTTTAGAAAATAGGCTTTTGTAAAGTCTAACGCCTAAGTAGATAGTTGCTGCCGCCACAACAAATAAGACTAATAATTCTTGCATAGTGCAAATTTAGTGGGTTTTCATGAATAATTATATGCCTATTACCCCACCAAAAAAACCGCCAAGTAGGAAATTAATGAACTATTTTCCTTTAATAATTAGTACAAACTCTCCTTTAATTACGCCATTCTCAAAATGATTAATTATATCTTTAAGGCTACCATTTACGGTTTCTTCAAACAGTTTAGTAAGCTCTCTTGAAACAGAAGCTTGGCGTTCATTACCAAGGTGTTCTACAAGCTGATTTAGGGTTTTTAACAGCCTATGGGGCGATTCGTAAAGTACCATTGTTCTCGATTCTTCAGCTATTTGAATAAATCGTGTTTGACGACCCTTTTTAGGAGGCAAAAAACCTTCGAACACAAATCTATCAGAAGGCAACCCACTCTTTACCAAAGCAGGTACAAATGCAGTTGCCCCAGGCAAGGCCTCTATTTTAAAATCATGCTTTAGTACTTCATGTACCAATAAATAGCCTGGATCCGAAATTCCTGGAGTGCCGGCATCAGATACTAAGGCTAACACTTCGCCTCTTTCTAAGCTTTCAATAACTCTACTAACGGCATTATGCTCGTTATGTGTATGATAGCTAATGAGTTTTTGCTTGATTTCGTAATGTTTAAGAAGTTTACCTGTAGTTCGTGTGTCCTCAGCTAAAATAACATCTACTGACTGAAGTATTTCTAGTGCTCTAAGTGTTATATCTTTTAGGTTGCCAATGGGCGTTGGCACTAAGTATAGTTGTGTTTTTTGCTCTTCCATTACATATTCTTTATAAAGACATAACCGTTTTAACCTTGGCGGCCTTGGTGTAAACCTCTATAACCTCGTTAGCACTGTGCATTTGTATTCGAAGCGAAATACTTACATACTTGCCTTTCGAAGATGGCTTCTCAAGGGCCTTATGGCCATCTAAAACGGTCAGAAGCTCTTCTTTAAATTCTTTAGTTACTATAAATTTAAAAAGGTAATCGGCAGGCCAATCGTATTGATTATCCAGTAATTCTTTAAAGTCTTTTTCTTTGGGTGTATCCATAATAAACAAGAACAGGGTGCACAAATGTACACCCTGTTCTTAAAATTTTAATGCTTTTATCAGGCTGGCTGCGGTAAGGTTATACTTCGTTCGCAGTAACGTAATCTAATAAAACTTATAGCGTTTATCTTGCACTTCTGCCTTTTCTTTTACTAGTTCGCCCAAGTAATAGCCAGACCTGCTTTCTCTATTTCGGAGTAAATTGCTTGAATGTAAACTATGATCTGCAATGTCTGCAGCAGGAGTTATACTTTCTAACTTAATTATTACCACTCCATTATCGGTAGTAATTGGTGCTGATACGGCTCCTTCACTTAAAGAAAAGGCCGTTCCAATGGCTTTTGGTGCTTTGCCTGCATTAGCAATAGTGGTGGCAGATATTTTTAAGTCACTTGCTGAATAAACACTTGCATCGGCTCCATAACTATTAGCTATCTCATCAAGTGTTCCGCTTAACGCTTTCAATTTCTCAGCAATCATGGCTGCTTTTTTTTCATTTTTAACCTTGCCTGTAACTTCTAGTCTTACCACATCAATATTGGCCAACCCTTCTTCTTGCTCGTCTGCCATTACAGCAATTACATATTGATTATCCAGTTCGTTTACTGGAGACACGCTGCCTTCAGCAGCATCTCTAAACAACCAAGTTACTAATTGACGTGCTCTACCAATACGTGTAACGCTTTCATCATTAGGTTTAATACTACTAGCTTCCAAAATGATCAAGTTTTCTTTTTCGGCATTGGCTTTAAATTCGTTATAGTTTTTACTTGTGCCTGCAAAGAAATCTGCTTTTCTAAATGCCTCGTCTCTAGTTTTATCACTAGGTGTAATTTCAATGCCAACGGTGGCTATTTTATACTTAGTATAGGAAGGCAATTCGGTAACATCAATAATATGAAACCCAAACTGGCTTTCTATTATTCGAGGCACAACACCTGTTTTAGTAGCACTAAAAACGGCTTTTTCAAATGGTTCTACCATTCGTCCTGTTTCAAACCACCCTAAGTCGCCTCCATTAATGGCAGAGCCACCGTCCTTGCTTTTTTCTTTGGCTACTTCGGCAAAATCTGCTCCATTAAGTACTTGCCTTAATACCGTATTTGCTTCTGTACGAGCTGTTACTTTTGATGCATCTGTTTCATCATCCCACTTTATTAAGATATGGCGTGCTTTGGCAACAGCTGTGGTGTCTTCAAAAATATCGTTCATCTTATATAATACATAGCGGTTGCCATCAATGTATGGCCCTATCACGGTTCCTTTTTTAAGGATGTTTAAATTTGACCCAATAAGAATAGGGAGTGAATTTGCTGTATAGGTGTTAAAAAATTCTCCTCCATCTGAGTTGCTTGCTGCATATAAAGAATCATCACTTATCATAGTAAACTCTTCTTTAATTTTTCTAAGCTCATCTCTGTATGCTAATGAATCATCGGCTGATGCGATAATAGGAATAGAAACAAATTCAATTGATCGTGACCAATCCATTTGGTATTCTTCTTTATTTGCCTTTATGTAAGCGGTTAGCTCTGCCTCTGAAACGGAAACAGAAGAATCGTTAATGGCATAAAATGGCACATGTAAATACTTGATTTCTGCTACGGTGTTTTGATCTTTGTACTCACGCGCTGCTTCGGCATCGGTTACAAAAGTAGATTTACTTAAAAGGTTATCTAGCTTAATTCTTTTTCTAGCGGGGATTAGCCCGTCTTCAAATTGCCTCCATTGTGCTCGGCCTTGAGGGGTTGAGTTAAGTTGATTAAGCGTTTGCAATAATTGGTCTTTACTAAACTGGCCTGTGGCTTGATCAACAAAAATACGTTGAATCTCAGGGCTAATATTTTTCCCTTGCACCATATCAACCAACTCTTCAGCACTTACTTCGATACCCAGCGCTGCATATTCCTTTGCAAATGATTTTTCTGCTACCAATAATAACCAAGCTTGGTTTCTTAAAGATGCTAGCTCATCTGATCCAGGGTTTCTGCCAAAATTAGCTGCGTAGTTGTTTATGAGTATATCTACTCTCTGTTGAAATTGGTTGTATGCGATAGACTCTCCTGCGACTTCCCCTATCTCGTTGTCGTCAGTAGACAATATTGAGTTTTGCCCACTGAGTAAGTCAGTTAAAACAAAAGAGGCAATAGCAACGGCTATAAACCCAATAATTATTTTACTTCCTTTCTCCCTTAATGTATTAATTAATGCCATTATTCCTATTTTAAAGACCGCAAAAATAGGAACTTAATTCTCATAAAACAAAATTGGATTATTGAATAATACCTTAAATCTGCAAGAGAAATCTATTGCAAGCCTTAACATACTATCATTCTATCATTTGCTCGGTATTTGGTACGCACCAATATTTAACATTGTTTCCTGCGAATTTTGCGTGGCAGGAGGCTTTAAACTCCTGTGTAAACTACTGATTAATAGCATTTTAAAACTTTAATTACGAAGTGCCTTGCGGATTTAAGGTAGTAAGATTTATATAAATGCGACTTGGTTTTTAGTAAAAAACACTCAGGACTTTAGTTTTTTTTTAACTGAATTGATATTATTCGCTTATTTTCCATCTCAATAATTTGGGCTGTAAATGAGGTAATTTCAATAATTTGACCTGTTTTAGGAATATCGCCAATAACAGAAAGTATTAAGCCCCCTAAGGTTTCATATTCGCCTTCTGGCAAGTGCCAGCCATATTTATCATTTAGGTATTCAATTTCGTGCCTTGCACTTAATGTATAGGTAGTATCGTTTTCTTTTATTTCTAATAATGCTTCTACATCGTGTTCATCATGAATTTCGCCAACAATCTCTTCAATTAAGTCTTCCAAACAAACGAGTCCGCTTGTTCCTCCATATTCATCAACCACCACAGCAATCCCCTTTTTGTCCGTAATAAATTTTACCATCAACTCTTGCGCGCGCATTGTTTCTGGCACAATCATTATAGATGTCATTATCTGTTTTATGCTTTCTGGTTTTTTAAAAAGCTCGTGGGCATGGCAATAGCCAAGTATATTATCAATGTTATTTTCGAATACTAAAACTTTTGAATGACCGCTTTGAATTAATGCTTCTGTAAGATCTTCTATTTTGTCTGTAATTTCTACCGCCATAATTTCAGTACGAGGGGTCATACAATCTCGTATTTGAAGATTTTTAAAATCTATAGCCTTGGTTAAAATCGCCTCATCTACTTCAGCTAAATCTTCAGCCCCAAACTGCGAATTGGCTGGAGCTACCATGTTTTTTATAAAGGTATTTAAGTCTGCTAACCCATATACTTGTTTATCCTCATTATAGGTTAATCTAAATACTTTAATAATAAGTATTTTAGACACCCAAGTAACAACTACTGTTAAGGGCCACAATAAATAATAAATAAACAACATAGGCAAAGCCAACCATTTTAATATACGATTGGGCTCAAGCATAAAAAGGCTTTTGGGTAAAAATTCTGCCGTAAACAGCACTACTAGTGTTGAAATAAGGGTTTGAAATACCAAATGGCTTACTGGCTGATTGATAATAGCAGGTAAGATTTGTGTTAGCCATGGGTCGATGGATTTTGCCATAAAAATACCATATATTACCAAGGCGATGTTGTTACCAATTAATGTAGTACCTAAAAATGCTGATTGTTTTTTTAAAAACTTAGATAGCACCTTATCTGACCACGACCCATTTTTCGCTTGTACTTCTAGTTGTAATTTATTAGCTGAAATAAACGCTATTTCTATCCCTGAAAAAAAAGCAGAGAATACGAGAGCTAGTATAATATTGGTTAAATTTTCCACCTAAGGTGCACTAGTGATTACGATCCATGTATCGTTTAGCCCTACGGTTCATAGGGGGCTTATTATCTTCTTGTTTTTTCTTGTTTTTTCTTATTTGATAGTATAAAAACAAAGATATAGCTATCATAAATATCCAGTACGAATTTTCAAATCCATTATTAATGGTTTCGTTAATGCCAATTAGCATAATACCTCCACTAAAAAAAAGGAGTATTACATTTAGCAAATTAGTTTTTTGTTTAGTTTCAGATTTCATTATCATTTACATCTATTAGTCCCTCAGGATTATCCAGTGTCCATTCCGAAAAATCTTGTTTTGCTTTTAGTCCAGTACCTGTCATAAGCTCACCTGGGGTTTCAATTCTTACAAATTTTTCTGTATAAACATCTTCGTTTTTAGGCTCCCAAAAAAGCTCTTCCGATTTTAATGTCTCATTATTGGCAATATTATTAACAATTACATTGCCTGTTGCTTTCCAGCGGTCTTCTGCTTTGTAATTATAAGCATAATTAGCTCTTAAGGTAGCAGATACGGTACCATCTTTTTCATAAAAGGTTATAAACATGCCTTTAGGCAATTCTCTATCGCCATTTTGGAGGTCTAACAGCTCCTCCGCCTTTACCACCGCTTTTTGCCTTGCAGAATCGCTGTAAATAATAGTTGCCCCAGAAAGTGTACTTAATGGGCCTGTATAAACTTGATGAGCTTCTTTTTCGGCTACCTCTTTTGAACAAGAAGCTATAATAAGAAGGAGAAAAATGCTTAATCTAATCATTAATTTAGGCTACTAATTATCACAAATAAGGCTGCTCTATCCAAATTTACATTGAACAAAACAGCCTTATAAGTTTTTATCTATAACTTAATCACGCGATTGTAAAACTACTGATTTATTTATCCAGCAGCCAATAGAGAGAGCTTGACCTGCTTCATAATTTCCATTAAATAAATCTTCTTTCGAAGGAAACTGCTCTTTGGCAGCAGCCATTTTTTTCTTGTTTCCAGCTTTTTTATATTGATCGTAGGCGGCAATAAATACCAAACGATCCTTTACCATATCTTGCTGTGCGCTACATTCTTTAAAACTGCCATAATAAAGATCCCCAATTCCTTTATAAGCAGCTCTGTTAGCGGGGTCTGCTGCTATGGCACGATTATACATTGCTCTTGATTTTACTTTATTATACTGTGCTGCATATACTTTTGCTTCACTTACGTAAATTTCAGATTTTTTAATACCGTCATCCGTTAATGAAATTGCTTCTTCATAATATTTTATGGCACTTGTATAATCTTTATTTGCTACGCTTTTAGAGGCGATCATTTTACTTATTCCATAGTCAGGAACAAGCTTTTCTAGTTGTTTAGCTACCTTTAAGAACAAGGGAGAATCGGTGCATTTTCCATTTAACATAAATGTAAACATCCTCTTCACTAATTTTAAATCCTCTGGGTTTTCCTCAAACTTAGGAGCCATGTTTGTTTCTACAAACTCACAATTAATGTCAACAATATCCATTAATATGCCATCAATGGCACTTTTCTTTTTAATTAAAGAGTCATTACTTTTTTCTTTAGCATCATTAGCTTTTAACTTAAAATCAACTATTTCCGAAATTTTATCATAACGAATTAAAATAGCCTCTTCATCAATTTTTTTAAGTTTAGCATTTACTTTAATTACGTTCATATAGGCAACCAAATTGGCATCGGGTATTTTGTCTCCACCAATCTCAAAGGCTTCATCAAACATAGCCATTAGCCATTCTGACTTTGAAAAATCTTTTATAAAATACCTGTATGCCTTAAATGCTTTCCTATTTAACACATAAGGTTTATTGTCAAAGTGTTGCATTCTTAAATCGTACATCGTAAGTAATGTATCAGCATACGCTTGACGAATGACCGTTTTTTGAGCAAGTAATACTTCCGCTGACTCTTTATCTGTAGCTGATTTTAGTGCTGTACGTGCAGCCTTTTCTTCCTTTTGGGCTTCTTTCGTAAAATTTTCGTATGCCTTAGATCCATTAATATATAATGATTTATTTAAATCGGGGGCATTCGCAATTAACCACTTTAATGCGGGCAATGCCGCTTTAAAATCGCCAATTTTTACTGCATCCGATTGAATTACATTCATTTCAATAGCTTTCACCTTTGTTGCTGAATCTTCAGGCCATTTCCATCCTTTTTGCCCATACGCAGTTACCATCATCAATGATAATAATGCTATTGTTCCAAAAATTTTCTTCATTACTTTTTAGTTTTTATTAATTAAATTTGGGTTGTAAAAACCAACGATTATCGTTGAAACTAACTCCAAAATACACTTTAATGTAGTTTTCTTCTATTAAATTATTTGTTAACGTTCCTCTTGTTCCTAGCTGAACACCGAAATCGAGGCTAGAAAATCGAACAACTGGAAGAGATAGACCAAAATTTATGCCAAAATCTGTAATCTGGGTATTACCGAAAATATAAGGGGTTTTGGTATAGCTTGCGCCCATTCTGTACGTTATTCGATTAAAATAGTTATTAAGACTTCCTGCATTAGGAGTAACTTCGGTTCCTAATATAAATTTTTCGCGCTTCCCGTAAATGATTTCACTTACATTTATGTCTTTGTTTTTACTCCAATCTTGCATGGAGTAATCAAACCCAATTAAAAATTTATAATTAAATTTATAAGAAATTCCTAGTGCTATTTTTTCTGGCAGTGTAACCGAAATTGGAATGTTATCTGCAAGAGTATCTGCAAAAACAGTAGCTCCAGTTATAATTTCCTGATCAAATCTTATAAATGTTTTTGCGTTTAAATTTGTGTTAAAATCATAGGTTACGCCAAAATTAAGCGAGGATTTTTCGTTCAGTTTAAGCTCATAAGCTAACCCTACACCCAGCATAAAATCTTGAAAACTGAGCCGTTCGTTTACAGTTGCTACATAATTATTTCCTGTAGGCGTAGTTAATGGAACTACTGATTTGCTTTCTTTACGAATAGAGCTAAACAGATAGCTGCCTTTTACTCCTAAAGAAAACCCTTTAAATAACACACCGCCAAAAGACAAGCTCAATTGATCAATACCTCCATCACCATTGGCTGATACAAAAACAGAATCTGTTGGATTTCCATCAATAGCTGTTTGAAAAAAAACATCGTAGTTAACGGCCGAATATGGATTTAGAGCGAGCGCTGTTGACAGTTTTCCTGAAATTAATGGGAAGGCCAATGCCATATGGTTTAATTGCCCTGATCCTGCGGCATAAGGCTCGTACCCTTCTTGACTTATCGTTTTAGTTTCGCCTAATACCGCAGCTGAAAAAAGAGCCACTCTATTATAATGTAATAATGCAGGGTTTACTATATTTAAGTTATAGTAACTTCCATTGCTTACACCAAGCCCAGCCATTCCAAAGTTGGCGGCAGTAGCAGGGTCTTGAATATCGCCTAAGCCTACAGAGGAATAAGGGGAATGTGTTACCTGTGCAATGGATAGATTACTCCACAAAAAAGAGGTTAACAACCCTATAAAAAACGCCTTTTTGTATTTACTCATTATACTTAAAAATTGTATGTAATCCTTCTACTTTCAAATTTGAAACCACAAAGGTGTTCAATTTCAAGTTTTTATCAAAAAAAAACGGTGCCTCCTTCACTAATTATTATAGATAAATGGTGATATTCCTCTTAAAAACTTAAAATAAGCTCTTACATTTTGGTAAGAGCACCGTTAGTTACACCACTTTGAAGATATTTTTCGATAGCGTTGCCAACTATTG
>CAZGDC010000058.1:0-3826 GCA_964524405.1 uncultured Roseivirgaceae bacterium | reverse complement strand
CGCTCGGTAGTTTTCCAAACTATTTGAGTATAATGCCCACATACACCTGAACAAGAATTATTATCATACCTATAATCTTTTATTTCATTACCCCAACTATTTACCACATCGGCAGGGCCATAAAAGCCTGTGGTGCCCATAAAGAGGTTTTCGCCCAACCCTTTAATATGGCTATGCTTAAAAGCACAATCTTCTTTTTTTAATTGCTTTGCCCATTTTAAGGCTATTTTGGCTAGCTTTTCATCCCAAACTAAGGGTGCCACATTTACGTTAGCTCTCCACTCATTATGCACGGTTACGGTTTCATCTATTTCGGCTTGCGTAAGGTTAGGCTCTATGGGTAAAATGGAAACAAGAAATAACAAAATCCAACTAAATAGGTGCATAATTATGTATTTTTGGAGTAGCCTCAATCATCAAATTATAATTTTTCAACCAACGTTTCGAGGCCTATACTTCGCGAGGCTTTAATAAGAACGGTAGTGCCTTTAATAGGGTTTTCTGTTAGATACATTAACAGCTCTTTTTTTGTTGCAAAATAGAAGCTACCTATGCATTTTGGGGCTGCACTTTTAATTTCTTTACCACAGAAAAAGATGGCATCAAATCTTTTAGAGTCCACTAATTTCCCTAGGGCTTCATGTTCTTTTTTACTATCATCGCCAAGCTCAAGCATATCACCCAAAATAACATATTTTGCACTAGATTTTATGGATGCAAAATTATCAATAGCGGCTTTCATCGAGTCGGGGTTGGCATTATAAGCATCTAAAATTAAGGTGTTATGTGCTGTTTTTATAACCTGAGAGCGGTTGTTAGTAGGCACATAATTGCAAACGGCTTCAATTGCTTTGGGCAAAGGAATTTTAAAATAAGAACCAATGGTAAGCGCACTAGCAATATTATCAAAATTATATTTGCCAATTAATTGGGTGGTGTACGATGTATCATTAATGCTAAAACTCACAAAAGAATCGCCTTCCATAAACTCGCAAGTAAAAAAATCGCCCTTTGCAGGATACATTATAGGGTTATCAAAACGCTTACGCATATTATTAAGTACCTTATCCTGCGAATTTATAAATACGGAATTACCATGAGCACGTACATGTTGATATAATTCCGTTTTACCTTTAAGCACACCTTCAATACCTCCAAATCCTTCGAGATGGGCTTTGCCAATATTAGTAATAATGCCATAATTAGGGTTGGCTATTTTACAAAGAGCCGCAATTTCGCCAATGTGGTTGGCTCCCATTTCAATTACTGCTATTTCTGTACCTAATGGCATTGCCAATAGCGTTAATGGCACTCCAATATGATTATTGAAATTGCCTTTGGTAAAATGCACTTTTTTAGTAGTAGCAAGTACTGTGGTAATTAGCTCTTTTGTAGTTGTTTTACCATTACTGCCAGTAATGGCTATTACGGGTATATCAAATTGCTCTCGATGGTAGTTAGCCAAATCTTGCAGTGTTTTTAGTACATTATCTACTCGTATAATATTTTGTGTAGAGCCATCTACATCTACATCCACAATAGCGTAGCTCGCCCCTTGCTTTATGGCACCCAAAGCAAATTGATTGCCATTGAAATTATCTCCTTTAAGTGCGAAAAATATAGCCCCATCAGTAATTTTTCTAGTATCGGTGTTTATGCCCGTGCTTGCTAAAAAATGTTTATAAATTACTTCAATTATCATTGGCTAAAGATAAGTTATCAGGTAGAATTAGTTATTATAAAATTAATATTTGTTGCTCATACTGTATTTTTGAATATGCGATTTTTTAAATGGTGTTTAATAGTCTTGTTTTTTGTTCCACTTCTTGTGGAAGCTCAATTTGTTTACACATTTAAAAATGATATACCTGTAAAAGAAGAAGGGGAGTTGCTTAACCAAGCTTTTTCTGGAGGGTTTATTGCCCCTCAATTTAGTGCCATAGATTTAAACTTGGATGGCACCAACGACCTGTTTGTGTTTGATAGAGCATCTAATAAAGCGTTCACTTTTCTATTTAAAGATGGCACATACACGTACGCACCTTTTTACGAAAGCTTTTTTCCTAAAGACCTGAAAAATTGGGTGCTATTACGAGATTATAATTGTGATGGCAAGATGGATTTATTTACCTCTTCCATTTTTGGAATGCGTTTGTATGAAAATACAAGTAACGAAGGCCTTTCATGGAGCTTAACATACCCGACTATTTTTACGGAAGGCTCCAGTGGGCAAATAAACTTACAAGTAAGTAATTCCGATTTGCCAGCTATTGTTGATGTGGATAATGATGGAGATTTAGATATTCTCAACTTTAATTTTGCTACTGGGGAAGAAATTGAATTTCATAGAAACAATAGTGTTGAAAATACAGGTTCCTGCGGGATGGAGTTGGTTAGAGTTACTAGGCGTTATGGTAATTTTAAGGAATGCAATTGTGATGTTTATGCTTTTGGGGTTGGTGAGTGCCCTACAGGTGGGCGGATTGAACATACGGGAAGTAAAGCTATTTTGAGTTTTAATTATGCAAGCCAAACGATACAAGATTTATTGATAGGGCAAGAATTTTGTTATTTAACAGGTTACTTGCCTAATAGTGGCACTATAACCGATGCAAAAATGGAATCGGTTTCATTCAATTTTCCTAATTCAAGCAATCCTATTCAACTAAATTTTCCTGCATTTTATGAGTTGGACCTGTTTAATGATGGAGTGGTAGATTTACTTGTTGCCTCAAATAAATATGAAATAGGTGGATTAACAGAAGAAAGTAAGACTGTTTACTTTTATACAAAAAATTTAGAAGGAGACTATGCTTTTGTTTCCAATAATTTTTTAAAAGAAGATATGATAGATGTAGGGCATAAAGCTAGTCCTGCATTTGTTGATCTCGATTTTGATGGAGATGAAGATATGCTTTTAGGCACAGGGATTATTGATGGAGGAGCCTCAATTTGGATGTACGAAAATACGGGCACCGCCACCAGTCCTTCTTTTGAGCTTAGAACAAAAGATTATCTTGCTTTAAAATCTGGAGAAATCCAAACCCTAAAACTTCAAGTATTTGATGTAAATAAGGATAAAATCGAGGACCTTATTATCTATAAAATAAAAAACAACCAATTGATTGCTATGGTTTATTTGAATACGGGCAATCCAGTTAATCCTTTTACTGCTGCTAATTTAACAGGGCTTTCAATGCCTCAATTATCGATGTGGGATAACCCAACATACGTTAAATTAGGAGCACAAACGGGCTTACTTATTGGCAAACAAGCAGGAAATCTGGAGTATTATAGAACGTCAAATATATTATCTCCTTCGTGGGTATTAATATCAGATGAATATTTAGATATAGCCGTGGACTTTAATAAAAGAAACTTGCATGTTGTTGTTGATGACTTTAATGCAAATGGGAACGAAGATCTTTTAACATTAGATGATGCTGGTGCCTTAGTGGTATATGAAAATTTTTTATCAGAATCCATGGCAACCTTAGTTCTTGGTATGGAAGAATCGAATGAAGATTTTTTTGATTTTAATTTTGGCAGAATCACCCAAATGAGCACTTCTAATATATTGGGCACCACAGAGCCAACCATTTGCGTAGGACTTTTAACAGGCGGGGTTCAATTATTGCAAAACACACAACGTACTAGTGTTGAATTAACACTAGAACTAAAAATAATTACGTATCCAAACCCTGTTGAAAGCAAACAACTATTAGTTCAGTCGAATAAAAATGGCGTTGTTAGGGTAATAGATGCAACAGGGAAAGTGGTAATTGATGGCGCTGTGGTAAGTGCAGGAGTTCAAGTAAGCATTCCG
>CAZGDC010000057.1:0-12923 GCA_964524405.1 uncultured Roseivirgaceae bacterium | reverse complement strand
TGCGTAGTAAACTCCTACTGATACCCCGTCAGCTTGCTGCGGGGTTATTCATTTTCCCGACCCTTTGGGTCGGAAACAAGATTGTTTGCAAAGCAAACTCCAACTCATACTCCGATGACTCTGCCTCGGGGTAGTTTAAATAAATGCGAATTTATTTGCAATTGTAAAATTATTATACCTAATTTGCTTATACATAAGAACATTAGGTATATGTATTCAAGCGAATTAGTACGAGGAACCCTTAAAACAATCATTCTGCAATTGCTGGGTGAGCAAAATCAAATGTATGGTTACGAGCTAAGTAAATTAGTAAAGGAGCGAACCAAAGAAAAGATTGTGTTAACCGAAGGGGCTTTATACCCGATTCTGCATAAGCTCGAAAAAGATAAATTGGTAGTAACCAATTTAGAGAAAGTTGGAAACCGAACACGTAAATATTACGCACTTACCTCTAATGGTAAATCGAGTGCTAAGGAAAAGAAAAACGAATTGCTAGCATTTGTAGAAACATTGAAATTACTAATGGAACCAAAACCCATTGCTTTATGCAATTATTAGCAGACGATCAGATTAACCATATTGAAGAACGGCTTGCACTGGCAAGCCTCACAAACACTTCTTTATCCATTGATATTTTAGACCACCTCTGCTGTATGATAGAGGAGCGGTTGGACTTAGGGTGGGAATACCAGAAGGCAGAAAAAGAAGTTTTTGGTCAGATGGGAGTATTACAAATTCAAGCAATAGAACAAGAAACAAATATTTTAACTCAAAATAAATTAATTATGAAAAAACGAACAAAAATTATCGGGTTGGTCGCCTTAATTGTGATGACAACAGGTTTTACGATGAAACAACTCCATTTAATGGGGGCATCAGTTACTTGGGGTGTAGGAGTTCTCACAGCTGTGTTTGGGTTTGCGTTATTTTTAACCATTGATCGCTTTAGTTATGAAAAGACTTCTATTGCTAAAATTGCTAGCATAATTGGATTCTTTGGTGCTGGTTCTTTTATTTTAGGTACAGGTTTTAAGTTATTGCATCAGCCGGGTTCACATTATATGATTGCAATTGGTGGCGTTATTTTACTAGTATATTATATCATAAATAACTTTACAAGTACTGTTAAAGACAATTTGTAAACCTTTATAAAATTTGGCAGAAAAAAGCAACACCTTACTCAAGTGTTGCTTTTTTTGTTTTTAATTTACTTTTTCTATAATTATCTGTACATCACAGCCTCAATAGTTCTTTTTACGTTTGGCAAAACCGCTTCAATTAAAGTAGGAGCATAGCCTAACGGTACATCCATACTGTTAGCTTTATGTATGGGAGCATCCAAATAATCGAAGGCTATTTTTTGCTCAAAAATCGCAAAAGTACGTAGCCTACAATGCCAGAAACTAATGAGCCAATAATAATCCCAACCTTAGCAGAATCAATGCTCATTAAGTTGCCCTGAAAAGCCAGATTAGCAATAAAAATAGACATGGTAAATCCAACACCTGCAATGGCAGCGATGCCTATAACCTGTGTAAATCTTACGCCTGCGGGTAGTTCGGTTAGTTTAAATTTAATGCCTAAATAAGAAAACAATGAAACACCAATGAGTTTTCCTACAAATAAACTGAGGGCAATATTGGTTATTAGTGAAAAATCAAAATCCAAGTCGGATCCAATGACAACCCCTGCGTTTGCAAAAGCAAAAATGGGTAAAATAAAATAGATAACTAAAACGTGTAATTTATGTTCAAGAAATTGTAGTGGTGATCTAACTTCATGTATTAATTCATCTAAATTATTAATACAATATACTTCATTTTTAGTTAATATTCGTTTTACGTTTTCGTCTGTTGTAGGGCTAATTTTAGTAGAAATAGCGGTAATTTTTTCACAAAAAGGATGTAGGGCAATTCTTCTTTGAATAGGAATGGTAAATGCAAGTAATACACCTGCAATGGTAGGGTGTATGCCCGATTTTAAAAATAAAAACCAAACAACAGTTGCTAAAACGAGTCCTATCTCTAACGAATATTTTCTTTTATGGTAAAGAAAAGCTAAAAGTGCGATTAGTAAAGTGCCATAGCCTACATACATCCAGTTTATGTCTGAACTATAAAACAATGCAATTACAAGTACGGCTGCAATGTCATCTATAATGGCAAATGCGGTTAAAAACACTTTAAGGCTTAAAGGCACTTTATTGCCTAAAATAGTAAGAATGGCTAAGGCAAAAGCAATGTCTGTTGCCATGGGTATTCCCCAACCTTGTACCGTTTCTGGGTTGTTATTTAGAAATAAGTAGATACCAACAGGCACTATAACTCCTCCTAATGCGGCAATAAATGGGAAAGCCGCTTTTTTTAGTGTGTTTATTTCGCCAATTAATAGTTCCCTTTTTAATTCTAATCCAATTAAAAAAAAGAAAATG
This sequence comes from uncultured Roseivirgaceae bacterium, assembly GCA_964524405.1. Classification (GTDB taxonomy): domain Bacteria; phylum Bacteroidota; class Bacteroidia; order Cytophagales; family Cyclobacteriaceae; genus JAKISE01. The sequence continues at coordinate 10,492 of CAZGDC010000057.1, read as the reverse complement.
GCCATTAATCCATCATTAATCCATAGAATTAAAGGTTTTTTAAGTTCAAAATCATCAAAAGATATTCCTAATTTATATTGCCATAAAGAGGTGTAGTATTCGCTATAGGCAGAGTTTGCCCAAATAAGGGCAATAATTGTTGCTCCAAAAAGCAGTATGCCTGCAAAGCTATTGAGTTTTACAAGTTTTTGAAGTGGCGTGAGAATAAGGTTTTTTACCATGTTAGATTAACGGGTTTAAAGAGTGTTGACAGAATTTACTCATAATTGCTTGCTATGATTTTTGCAAGAAAAAAAATTAAATAAAAGGAAGATTAATATTTTATAACTCCATTTTTATTAATTGCATATTTAATACAATAGTGTATAAAATGGGTTCTACATTAAATAAAGGGTAAATATAATTGGTTAGAATTATAAAAATACAATTGCAGTGGCAAGATTATTTTTCTCTTTAAGTCGAACTTATTCCACTAATGGGCAAGCCTATATTGTGTAACCGATTATTACCATTAAATGCTAATTTTTTTTCAACACAATTACTAAATCTGCTCGAAAAATTTCATAGATTATTGGGGATTACCTGCCTAGTTAGCAATCTGATGTTAGATAATGGCGATGGATTTTAGGTTTAGTTTATAAAAATTATTGAATATGATGGCTTGCAGCAAGTCATTTCGTAGAAATATTAGCCATAATAATTTTTTGGCAAATTGGCAAAAAATACTCCAAAGGAGTCCTTCGTGACCTACGGTATAACTTTTACGGAGAAGAAAATAAACTAGCGTTAGATTATTCTGTTAAAATAATAATCTAATTTTTATCTATACATCACCGCATCAACCGCATCAAGCGTTCGTTTAACATTTGGTAATACGGCATCTATTAGGGTTGGGGCATAGCCCAACGGTACATCCATGCTGTTAATTTTTTGGATTGGTGCATCTAAATAATCGAAGGCATATTTTTGTACATGGTAGGCAATTTCAGAAGCAATAGAAGCTACAGGCCAGGCTTCTTCTACAATTACTAATCGGTTGGTTTTTTTAACCGATTCAACTACGGTTTTATAATCAATTGGGCGTACGGTACGTAAATCAATAATTTCTGCAGAAATACCATCTTTAGCCAATTCGTCAGCGGCAGCTTGTGCTACTTTTAATATTTTACCAAAAGATACCAAGGTTACATCTGTACCTTCTTGTACCACTCTGGCTTGGCCAATAGGAATTAAATATTCTCCTTCGGGTACTTCTCCTTTATCGCCATACATCAATTCTGATTCCATGAAAATTATGGGGTCATTATCTCTGATAGATGATTTAAGTAGGCCTTTGGCTTCGTAAGGAGTGGCTGGCACTACTACTTTTAATCCTGGGGTATTGGCAAACCAATTTTCAAAATTTTGAGAATGTTGTGCGGAAAGCATACCTGCATTGCCCGTAGGGCCTCTAAATACCATGGGAATAGGGAATTGCCCCCCACTCATAAAGAGCATTTTAGCCGCTGAGTTAATTACTTGGTCGATGGCAACCAAGGAGAAGTTGAAGGTCATAAATTCAATGATGGGGCGTAAGCCATTCATAGCTGCACCCACACCAAGGCCAGAAAAGCCAAGTTCGGTTATGGGCGTGTCTATTACTCGCTTAGCACCAAACTCATCCAACATACCTTGACTTACTTTGTAAGCACCATTATATTCTGCTACTTCTTCACCCATTAAGAAAACGGACTCATCGCGTCTCATTTCTTCTTGCATGGCTTCTCCTAGTGCTTCTCTAAATTGAATTTCTCTCATGGCTACGTGTTTTATCAAGGTGCAAAAATATAGTTTTGAACTAACAATTTTCAATAAACTAATTAACAATTTTCAATTAATAATTGTTAATTAGTTTATTACTTCAAAACTTTGTTTTAATTCATTGCCATTAGAATCTACGATGGTAAGCAAGTGAGCTCCTTTTGTTGCATTTATGCTCATTTGGTGGTAGCCATTTGTAAGTCCTAAATAGGTATTATCTAAATGCCAATATAATGTGGCTGTTTTGTTTTGATGCGCAGCCTCAAAAATGGCAGACCCTTGATTTCCACCTTGTTCTATGGGAATATAGACCCTGGCAAATTGTCGGGGATAAATTAATTCAAACAAATTGGGTTGGTTATCTCCTTTACATTTGGGTAAAAATGGAGGTAATTTTTTATACGTAGCATTATATTTTTTGTAATACCAAGCTTGCACAGGGGGTAACATAAACCAAGAAATGTTTTTAATTTCACTCATTTTATAACAACTACTATTAACCTGAAAATTTTGGTTTTGGTTTACGTGTATAATTTTATGGTAGGAGCATGTTTTAGTGCTTTCTAAATAATTTGGTATAGTCATAGAAATTGTTTTTTCGCAAATGGGGCTTGCTTTCATGCCACTTTGTTTACAAATAGTTACACTTACTCCATAGTGCACATTAAAATTTGCATTACTGGGCAATAGATCAAAGAGTTGAAATAATAGAGGCGCAGCTGCTTGAACACCTGTTAAACCTGGTCTTCCTTCGCCATCGGCATTGCCTAGCCAAACACCAATAACATGTGTATTAGAAATTCCAATGGCCCATCCATCTCTAAATCCAATACTAGTGCCTGTTTTCCAGGCAATTGGAGTTGAGGATGTAAAATGCTCCCATCCCGCTTCTTGATTGGGGCGATTAAGCTGCTGCATGGCTCTAAAGGTAAATCCTAATGAGGGTGCTTGAAGAAACCCATGTTTTTCTAATATAGGTGTTGGGTTAATATTACTTTTTGTGGTGTTATTAGGAAAATAGTCTAAAGTAGAATATTCTTTTTTTAGTGGCCTATGAGAATAATTGGCATACGCTCTTGCCATGCCAGCATAGATACCTGTGAGTTCATCAAGGGTGGTTTCTGCACCTCCTAATATTAAAGAAAGACCGTAATGGCTAGCGGGTTGGGTAAGTGAAGCCATGCCCATATCTTTAAGTTTTTGATGAAATTTTTCATGTCCATATTTAATTAAAAGATGAACAAAAGGAACATTTAAGCTACTTGTTAGTGCTTTATTAGCGGGCACCGCACCTCTGAACTTTTTATCGAAATTTTTGGGAGAAAAACCTCTAAAAAATAGAGGAATATCAGGTAATAACTGAGCAGGCATAATAAGTCCATCATCTAACGCTGCTGTATATAAAATGGGTTTTAATAAGCTGCCAGGGCTCCGTTGCGAAGTAATAATATCAACATATTGCCCATGCTCACCTGAGCTAGCAGAATTGCCCACATAGGCCAGCACATTACCCGATTTAATTTCTATAATTATAGCAGCAGCATTATGTACTTGGTTACCCGCCCAGCCATGGCTATATTTGTTTACCTTGGTTGTTGCTTTAATTTGTAAAGAAGCGTTAAGTGTAGAATGGATAGTTGTTCCTGTTTTTCCTTCAGCCTTATTTCTATGGAGCAAATGATACGCATTATTGGGGAGTGATTTTATTTTTTGTGGCAGTGGTTCTTGCTTGGCTAAAAACAAATCATCTTTATTTAAAAATCCTTTTTTGCCTAGTTTGTTGAGTAAAAAATTTCTTTTTTGTAAGTACCTAAGTTCATTTTTGCCTGGATAAACTGAAGATGGGTTTTTGGGTAATACCGCTAGTGAGGCTATTTCGGCCCAGGAAAGTTGGTGTGGAGAGCGACCAAAATATCGATAGGATGCAGCACTTATACCTACAATGTTTCCACCAAAAGGAGCATTATCTGCATATATTTTAAGAATTTCTGATTTACTGTATAACAACTCCATTTTAATAGCAGCAAATAGTTCCATTATTTTTTGAACATAGGTTCTGGGTTTATTACCATAAGCCATACGAACCACTTGCATTGTTAGCGTACTACCCCCACTCACAATTTTGCCTGCTTTGTAGTTTTGTGATATTGCTCTTAGAATGGAGATAGGGTTTATTCCAAAATGATAATTAAAATATTCGTCTTCATACAATCGAATAGCTGTTCTGAATTTATAAGGAATGGAGTCGGAGGGAGGAAACCTCCATTGCTCGTCACTGGCAATAGATGCGCTCATCAATTGACCGTTGCTGGCATGTAAAGTGGTGGTGTAAGGGGTATTAAATAATGGTTTAGGAAGGGGAGTAAGAAGTAATAAAAGCAAGAAAATGAGCATAAATGAGAGGGCAATTTTTTGCCACAATTTTAAATTTTTTATAGGTGTTAGGGTTTTGATAGTGCTAAATGAATTGCGTTATAATGTGTAAACTTTCATAAGGTCACTCCGTAGGAGTCTTGGCCATGAGGTTTTTTTTGGCTAAAACTCCTATGGAGTAACTTTTAAGGTATTACTTTATTTCTCACTAACAACACTAACCCATCTGCCTGTTTTACTGGCAAATACAGAATTATCGTACATAGCACCTACTGAAATGGAAGGGAGGTAATACCTGCCTTTATAAGCCGCATTTAGTAATACGGTAAATGTAGCACTCTCATTTGGTTTTAAATCAAAATAGTGCATTACCCGGTCATCACGAATATCCATATAGGTAACTTCTGTACTCGCTGTTTCGGAGCCATCTAATCTAGTGTTAATAATTTCCCATCCCGAAGGAAAAATCTGTGTTAAAGCGAGGTTATTATACACCCCTTTTTGCCCAGGGTTACTTATGGTAACTTCTGCTTTAAAGTTTTTTCCTTGAGGTAAATTGGCTACATTTAAACGGTTTCCGTTCGTATCTCTATACACCACTTTTAAATTAATATTTCTTGTAATAGCAGCTTCACTTCCTTCAATAGGAGTGCCCGAACGAATAATTCGCGCAAAAACGGGAGCTTCCCCTTTGTTTAAGATCTGGAGTGTTGCAGGTTTATCAGGATTAGAAATAGTGATTTGATTTACAAAATCATTACCAGTAACCGATGAATTATTGCCATCAATAGTAACGGTTACATTGGTGGCTTTATCTAGCTTAAATTTATCGGCATATTTAGCGATGGCAATAAAGCAATATGCGGTTGTTTGGGTACTCATCCAATTGTTTTTATCGCCCATTTCTTTCGCAATATCCATTAATAATTCAAACGATTTTTCCTTTTGGTTTAATTGCAAAAGAGTTTCTAGTATCATGGCTTGGTCTCTGGTGGAAGAACCAAAGGTATAACGATGATTAGCTGAATTGTTATCAACTGCTTGTGAAAGGCCTTCGATAAGATTGGTAGCCTGGGTGTCGTAACCTGCTGTTGCATAAGCCAACGCTAACCTCCATTTGGCAGTTCTGCTAATGTCCGTGTTTTCTTTCATGCGATTCATGGCGCCTCTTGCGGGGCTTCCTGCCAAAGCCAAGGTATATAACCGGTAGGATTGAACGAGGTCATTATTATCATCGCTCGTTGATTTGCTCCAAGAGTTAGCACGTTTTTTTTGATAATTAATCCAATTAGAGAGTGTTTTTTTAGACACGGCATAGCCCGCTTTTTTTGCTTCTACTAAAAAATGACCTGCATAACTACTGCCCCAACTATTGGCGTAGGTATTGCCTGCCCAATAAGAAAACCCTCCATTGCTTAATTGAAACGATTTTAATCGTGTAATTCCTGCTTCAATATTATGTTGTATTTGGGATTGCTTTTCATTTGACAAGGTCATTAGTTTATTGAGGTAGAGCTGCGCAAAAACAGCTGAAGTGGTTTGCTCGATACATCCGTGGGGGTATTGAATTAAGTAACCCAGTCGCTGTTCAATGTTTAGTGAAGGCATAGAGCTAATTTCAATCGAAGCTGTATTCTGGCCTAACATACCAATAGGCTGATAATTAAAATCCCAACGTTGTTTTGTATTTATTACCTTGTCTGCAATGTCAGTAATGGGTGGGTTACGAGGAATTATGTTTAGTTCAATATCATAACTGGCACTGATCTTACCAGATTTGGCCGTTACTTTAACTTTGCCAATACCTAATTGTTCTTTGGTTGCAATATCAAAATAAACTACTTGGTCGCCTGTTTTACTAAAGTTAACAGATATTGATTTGCTACCTGTAACCTTTAAGCCACCAGTGGCTACTACTGTAAGTTGTACGTTTTTAATATTATCCGCTAATGCAAATACATTTACAGGCAATTTCATGGTTTCGCCAGGGCCTGCCACGCGTGGTAAGGTAGCCAGTATCATTAAAGGTTGTTTTACAGGCGTAACCTTATCGGTACTGCCAAAAGCACCTTTGGTTGAAGCAACTACCATAGTTTTAACACTGCCGATGTACTGTGGCATGGTAATGCTATGCTTGTGCGATTCTCCAGATTTAAGCATAAAAGGGCCTAAATACTTTACTACTGGTTTAAATCGGTTGGCTTCTTTTTCTTCTTTTTCTTCTAACTCTTCGTCTCCGCCCACAGCTAAAAGATGTTCTATATTGCCTGCAAATGCCCCTATTACATCATCATACACATCCCAAGTTTTTATGCCTAGTGCTTCGCGTTTAAAGAAAGATGACCAAGGGTCTGGTGTTTCATAATTAGTAATATCAAGTAATCCTTCGTCAACCATAGCAATCGTATAGGACATTTCTTTGCCTTGGCTTTCACTTACTTCAATGGTAAACTTTTGCTCTGGCCGTAGCTCATTGGGCATTTTTATTACGGGTTTTAAAACCGTTTCTGAATCGACTACTTTAATAGACTGCACACCATATAACCTAATGGGTAAATCATTTTTATCTTGTTCATAAGGTTGAATCATGGTAAGATGGGCATATACATTGGGTGCCATATCGCTGGTGGCTTCAAAGGTTACATTGCTATTGCCTTCTTTGGTTTCTACCCAAAATGTTTGCAGTATTTTACTTCCAGATTCAAGACTTACCAATAGCCTGTTACCTTTCGTAGATGGAATTGAAAGCGTAATTTGTTCTCCAACTTTATATTCATTTTGCTCAATGGCAAAATCGAGCATGGCAGCACCTTCTAAATCGCCACGTTTGGTTTTGCCTGCCCAGCCTGGCCAATCGACATACACAATTTTACCACTGGAGTGGCCTGATATTGGGTCGGTTACCTTAATATAATAACGCCCCCATTCTGGGTAGTCAATTCTAAGTTTCCAGCTTCCACTTCCGTTGGTTGTTTTTATGGTTTGTTTTTGAATAGGCTCTTTGTAGGAATTGCCTACGTAACTACTTAAATAATCATAGGAGTTGTCCCACCACCATTTCCAATTAAGTTTATAAAGCTCCACGTTAACATTGCTCCTACTTACTGCGTTTCCATCAGAGTCAACGGTTGCAATTTTAATGGTATGGTCTTCGTCTGTTAGTAATATGCCTCTTTTGTCTCCTTCAGGAGCTTTAATTCCAACAAAACTGGTAAAAGGATAGTAAGGAACAGTTACGGAACTAATGCTAAAATCTCCTCCTTCTTCATATACTTTTCCAAACAATTTGGCATTTAATGCCCCAGGTGCATTATCAGTATTTCCAAGGTTGATATTAACTTTGGCGTATCCATCTGAATTTACTCGGCCTTGGTACACCATTATTCGTTCACTATAAAAATCTTTAGCCTCATCATCAAAACTAAAATTGGGATACTTCTTAAATTTAGTTTTTACTGGGGAGAGCACTAACTCATATTCAGCTTTTAAATTGCCTGCGGTTGCGCCTGTTAGCCACCGCACATTCAAATCGCCAGAAATATTTTGGTCATTGGCTGTAAATCGATCTTTATCAAAGGTTAGGTTTACTTTAAGTCTATTGGGTTTAATGGTTTCAATTTTTATGGTTTTAGTAAAGGTTGCTCCACCCACTTTGGCTTTTGCCAGCCAGTTGCCAGTAGGGGCATCCGATTCAGTAATAAAATCGAATCGGTACATGTTTCCAATGTCATTTGAGCTCACTTTACGAGCTGTGAGTTGGCCTGTAGGGTTATAAAGTTCTAATACTACGGGATGGCTTTGAGGAAGATTATTAGCCACATCTTCTAATATAAATCCTAAGTGTACGGTGTCTGCGGGTCTCCAAACACCTCTTTCGCCATATAAATATCCTTTAAGTCCATTTTTGATTAGGGTGCCAGTAACATCAAAATTGCTTAGAGATAGGGAAGATCCATCATCCAATTTAAGATAACCCGTTTGGTTGTCTTTTTTAGCCACAATTATAAAAGGCTTTCCTTTTATTGTCATGTTAATTTCTCCTTCACTGTCTGTTTTTGCAGAGGCGATTAACTGTTGTTGATAATCAAACACGTTAATGCTTACTCCATTTATAGGGTTTGTGGTTAGTAAGTTGGTTACAAATACGTGAAGGTCTCCGCCATCACTATTTTTAGCAATAATACCTAGATCAGAAGCAAATAATGTTTTGCTTACGCTTCTGCCGCTACCGTAATAAGAGCTACTACATGGGTTGTCTCGTTCTTCCCAATTATAATTTGAGTCGTAATAATATTCGTAACTATCCCAATACGATTCTTCTGGTTCGGCTCCCCAGCTTTCGGGTTCTTGCTCAATATTTTCATTTTCTTCGGCATTAGCACAAAAATAAATGGAGTGCTTTTTTCTAAATCCAATTTTTATTTTATAAATAGCTCCTGGCTCAGTGCTAATTATTTCTTCTAGGTCGAGGGTAAACCTATTCCAATTAGTAAGGTCGGTTACACCACTGGTGTTTAGCGGTATCGTTTTATGAATAATAGGCTTTCCAACTCTGCGCAGTTGATAATCTCCTCCTATATTATTTACTTGTAAATGTTGCAGAATATTATTTTCAAAAATTTTAACTACGGTAACCTCTACTGCTTTTAATCCTGCTGCTTCAAAAGGAAATACAAGTCCTTTTGCACTAGGCATAATGGCTTTGCTTCCTGCATTTATTAGCCGTACGTCTGGTTTGCTTTGGGTAAATTGAAGGGTAGCTGTATAGTTTTCTTTAAGCTTAAATCCAGTTATGTTTTTAATGGCTTTATTAATTACTAACTCGGCTTGGTTATCAATTTTATGGGTGGGGTATATTTTTAATTCATTAAGGTTTATTACTACTCTAGGCGATGCGCTTAACTCGGCAAAACTTATCAATCCATTAAGGTTTTGTTGATCGTCTAAAGGGTCTGAAAAAAGTACGGAGATATAATTTTCTTTGCCTCGCATTATTTGACTTGAAATCACTCTGTAATCGTTTAATGCAGGAATTTCTAGGGTTGTTTCATAAAACGAAGCTACGCCAATTGGCTTGCCCGAAATGTGTAATGTAATGGGTGTTGGAGATTCTGATCTGCTAATATTTTCAATGGTAAATGGATATTGATTAGCGATGTTATCGCCCCATTTAATGGTTAAAACGGTACTGCCTTGTTTGGCCGAAACCATATCTTTTACGTTATCGAATTTTGCAAAATCTGCGATGTGCAAGAGTCCTTTAATTTTTACCTTTGTAAGGTCTTTTTTAGAGTAGAATCGAATTTCGTTTGTAGTAACTTCAAAATTTTGAACCAAGGTTTGAAATTCAAATTTGAAGTGTTCTTTTTCTTCTGTGTTATCAGGAAAAAGAGCTTTTAAATTAAGGGTTGTTTGATATAATTGCCCACTTGCTAAATTGGTATTGGGCTCAAATACAAGAGTGCGATTATCTTGCCAAAAAGTTTTTCCTTCTAGTTTAGGCGAAAACTTAAATAGTGATTTTTCAATGGTTTCTCCGGTAAGAGAATCTCCCCAATTTTTGGCTAATTTTAGTTTTATAGTACTTGTAATTGAAATTACGCCTGCGGTGTGTGAGGTAATTTGATCTGCAAATAGGCTTTTGGGGCTACTAAAATTATCGGTTTTTGAGGGCTTGCATGCAATTATTATAAATAGAGATGCTAGTAAGATGCTAGTTATAAGTTTCATAGAGGAAAATTATAAAAGTAATGTAATAAATACTAATACAATCTCTAATTAATATTAATTAAGGGTTGTATTATGCCATATTAATTTTGAGATGCACATTAGATTGATTTTTTTACACTATTATTTTTCCTCGATATTGCAAAAAAATAGTTCAATCTAATTATTACGACATCTCAAAATTAAAATGGTATTAGTACCCACCTACGGTATTTAAAAAAATGCAAATCTATTGTTTAGTGTTTTTTTAACGCTTGATAAATGGTTGTCTTGGTATTTCAACAAAAGGTAGAAAATAAACTACCCCAAGAAAGAGCCATCGGGGGAGTGTTGGAGTTGGCTTTGCTAACCATAATTATGAACCAGACGGACATAAGACAAAAAGATTAAAGACATAAGACTCTTATTTTTAACAAGTTAAAAATAATTTAATAGCGTTTAATTACCGTCAGGTTAATATTTCTGACCCAAAGGGGGCGGAAAATTAAAAAAATGGGCTATCGCCCTGCGATTTAAAAAGTGGTCTAAAATGCCATCTCTATTTGAAACCTAAAATACCAAAGGTCGGTGGTGTCCACAATATCAATGAGAG
>CAZGDC010000056.1:0-13143 GCA_964524405.1 uncultured Roseivirgaceae bacterium | reverse complement strand
TCAGCCGAGGTGCTTTCGAGATAAAAATAGATAGTTTTTTTGATAAACGAAGCTCATTTTTAGTAGCATAGCACCGCTATGGTACTAAAAATAGCTAAAGTTTAGCGAAAAAAGTACTTTTTTTAGCCGAAATGACTCTTGGCTGAATAGTTACGCCATTCTATTCCAAGCTCTAATTGCTTTGCCATAGACATCCCTTCGGGGCAAAATAAAGCACTTTAATTCATTTTGATACTCGCTATAACTGAGCTATTCCTGCGTGTAAAAATGAATGGTAAGCACTTGACTTTATTGCACTTATAGCTTTCATAACAAATAGGGCATGAATAATGCGGGTTAATAATCTTTACAAAGATGCTGATTATTCTGGTTTAGCATAATTAGATGCGATAATTTCTATACCCCACATTATTAATTTAGGTGTGAGTAGGTACTAAAAAAAGACAGAGATAATTAATGCTCTGTCTTTTTTTACTTGGGTAAACTTAAATCTTAAAAATTATATCCTTTAAGCATTGCATGCCAATATAGGTTAGGAAGCATATAACGCTTCATTAACCACATTGGGTAACTAGCTTTTCCTAAATCAAAGAATTTGGTTAATAATGGATCTGAACTACGAACGGCATCGTACTTAAATTCTGCTAATAGCATTTTGTTATGAGATACCACTAAAGGACAAGAAGAATACCCATCATATCCTTTATAATCTGCTGTTTTACCATCCATTAATTGCAAAAGGTTTTTAACAATTGTGGGTGCTTGCTTTCGAATGGCGGCTCCCGTTCTTGCCGTAGGCAAATCGGTTACATCGCCAGCACCAAATACATTAGTGTAGAATTTACTTTGCAGGGTGTTTTCATCGCAGGCCATCCAACCTTTGTTTGGCCCATCTGGGTTGGCAAGCTTGGTGGTTTGAAACCAAGTTGGAGCCGATTGTGGTGGCGCAAGGTGAAGCATATCAAATTTAATAATAAAGCGAGTCCCTTCTTTTAATTCATCAAGTGCATTGTTTTCTTCTTCTACCACATGTTTTTCACTACCATCCCAGGTGTAGCCAATACAACCAGCTGCATTACGCTCATCATTAACAATATAGCCTGTTTTTCCATCAGGTAAAGCTAAACGCTCATAATGCGCTTCTTTCTTTTCACCATCTACTTTTACTAGCTTATAACCATATCGTTGCGCAATATTATAGACTTCATTCACGTACCTATTTAGCTCTGTTTTAAATGGTTCTGTGCCAAATATTACGCTGCCTGGGGTAGCAAATACCACTTTTGTATCGCTTTCACGATTATTCCTTCTTAGGTAATCTGCTGTTAAGTACATTATTTTTTGAGGTGCTCCGGGGCATTTAATAGGGGTAGCAGGCTGAGTAAATAACGCAACGCCTTTCTTAAATTTTTGAAGTACTTCCCAGGTGTATTCAGGATTGACATAATTTGAGCAAACACCATTTTTGCCAAATGTTTCTTTTAACCCTTCAATGCCGTCAAGGTTTATTTGAATACCAGGGGCTGCTATTAAGTATTCATACTCTATTGTATCGCCATTTTTAAGCACCACTTCGTTCTCGTCTGGGTTAATAGTTGCTACGTATTCTTTTATCCAAGTGGCTTTTTTAGGAATTTGTTTTTTTTCGGGTTTAACCGTAGCTTCTTTGGTCATTAAACCTGCGCCTACAAGCGTCCAAGCGGCTTGGTATGCGTGAGTTTCAGAAGGTTCGATTATTGCTACGTCTAGCCCTTTTCGGGCTCTTAATAATTGGGCAGCAACCATAATGCCTCCAGTGCCACCTCCAATTACTACAACTTGATGTTTATTGTTGCTCATTGATAATTATTTTATTTTTTTTAAATATCGCAAAAAAAATGAATTTTTAATGTGATCTCTATCACAAAATATCGTGTTTTTGCTCTTTTATTTTGCACTATAAATATTTTATTATGGCAACTACATTATTAAGTACAGAAGATTTTAAGAAGAAAGTTTTTGATTATACAGCAAAAACGGAATGGGAATTTGCAGGCGACAAACCTGCGATAATCGATTTTTATGCCGATTGGTGTGGCCCTTGTAAGATGATAGCCCCAGTATTAGAAGAGCTATCGGCAGAGTTTGAAGGCAAAATTGATATTTATAAAGTTGATACCGAAGCGGAGCAAGAATTGTCTGCTGCTTTTGGTATTAGAAGTATTCCTAGTATGCTATTTATTCCAATGAATGAGGCACCTAAAATGCAAGCAGGGGCACTTCCTAAAAATGCATTAGTAGAAATTATAGAAAAAGAATTATTAGCGGTAAGCTGAGTTTAGGATAAAGTCTATATATCTTTCAAACACCAATAAAAAAATCCTCCGAACTGATAACAATTAAGTTTATCGCTCGAAGGATTTTACTTCTATTAGTTGGCTTGTTGATTCAAAGGAGCATTGTTTAGCTCTATTTTACAAACGCAACTCGTTGAACGGCATATTGTATCGCTGAACGAACACTATATAGAGTCTGTCTATAGAGTCGATGTCTGATTCAGAAAGTTGGCTATCAAGGCTTGTGCTGTCTAAAAAAAGCGGAGTTTACTGGTGTAAAAGAGTATTTTTTAGACAAGCGTAACGCAGATAGCCGACTTTATGGACAGGCTACAGTGCTAAGTCTGTATTCCTCTACTTGTTTATTTATTTCAATAAACACCATTGTGGTTGTAAATGAGTTTATCAAGGGGAATCCAATAAAAAAATCCTCCGAACTGATAACAATTAAGTTTATCGCTCGAAGGATTTTACTTCTATTAGTTGGCTTGTTGATTCAAAGGAGCACTGTTTAGCTCTATTTTGCAAACAAAACTCGATGAATGGCATATTGCATCGTTGAACAGGTATTAGATAGGTTGAATATCACTTCTTTGTTTTACAAAATAGGCATCAATTTTCTAGTCGCTAACACCAGTTGGGTTATTTTTTTACATATTTAACCTAACAGGTTAGCTTGCCAACTTTCAAAAAAACGGTTAGGTTTATATAAAATACTAATCTCCAAACCCCAAAGCTTCTTCATAATTTCGCAGAGTTTTCTTAGAGCCACTAAATTAGGTAGCTTTGCAGTATGGTTAAGTTTAAGATACTTCTATTATTCTTTTTTATTAATATTATTTCAGTAGGCTCCTCCATTGCTCAATGCGCTATGTGCCGTGCTACCCTCGAAACTAATGTTAGCAATGGTAGCCAAGAGCAGTTAGCATCTACACTAAATTTCGGTATTATGTATTTGCTTATTGCGCCCTATTTATTGGTGGCAACTGTGGGCTATATTTGGTATAAACAAAGCCGAAAAACAAAGTTAGATTGCAAAGAGGACTAATATTTGCATAAGGAGAAGCAGATATCTCTTATATTTACTTCTACGGTGAAAAATAACAGACTTTTATATTCCACGCTATTTTTAATTAGTATTACGTTACTTGCTAGGTGGTGGGTTGAAGAACAATTTGCTTCGGTTGTGCGCAACGAAAAATATATAGAGAAAGCCGTAGAACAGGAGGTAGAAAGTCAAGAATTTAGCATGATACCTGTGTTAGATAGCCTTGCATTATTTGGTAAAGTAGTTATTCAAAAAGAGCCACAAACGCCCTATCCATTTTTTATATACCAGCAAGGTAAACTCATTAATTGGTCGGATAATACTTTTGTGCCTGCGTATAAAGACCTAAAAAGGGATGCGCGCTATTTTTATATAGATAAACCGTATGGTAAATTTATTATACGCAAATGGTTGGTTAGTTATAAAAATGTAAAATTTGAAGTGTTTTCCTTCATAACCCTCTATCGAAAATACCCCATTAATAACCTGTACATTCAATCAAGTATAAATTCCAAAATTGGACAAAATGGGAGGATGAGAATAGATAATCTTGAAAGCAATGCCAAGAGTTATAAATTGCAATTGAGAGGAAACGCCCTATTTAAAATTAAACTCGAAAAGGATTATAAACCCGCTATCGTTAAGCCAATTATTTTTATTGATTATGTATTGCTGATATTACAATTATTGTTATACTATGCCTTTTACAGGCTTATTATAAGGCACAAAAAAGGGCTGGAAGTGGTTGTGATTATAGGAGGATGGGCTTATTTTAAATTGGTGTTACCAATAATGGAGGGCATCACTGTTTTTGCGAGTGTTAATTTATTTGACCCTCAATACTATGCAGTTTCTTGGTTCGAGCGGTCGATGGCAGATTTGTTAATTAACACCCTCTTTATTCTACTTATAAGTATGAGAGTTGGCGTATGGGCGAAAAATAAAAATTTTCTTAAATTGTTTTCTAAGCATGATAAAAATTTTCTTTCTGTAGCGTTACTTATTTTGGTTACCTTATCTAGTTTTTGGATAATAAATTACCCCTTCTTTCAATTGCGCTCTATTTATGATAATTCGCAAATTTCTATTGATATATCTAAATCTTTACAATTTAATTGGACAAGGAGTATAACTTTTGTGATAGTGGTTGTTATAAATTTATCAACCTTTTTATTATACCACACTATTATTAGGCATTTGTTAAAATATGTGTCTAATACAAAAATGATGTTGTTATTAATTATTACATCCGTATTAATTAATTTGCCTTTATCTTATGTAGCCAATATGCCTTTTGCCAATTTGGCATTTGTTAATGTAGTTATAGTTCTATTGCTTTGGGGGTTTAATTTTACACAATCTTTAGCCAGCTCTACCTATAAAAGGTTTCTTTATATTGTATTATTCATTGGTGTTCTTTCTGGCATTAATGGCTGGGTTATATCTGAGTTTGAAATGCAACAGAAAATAGAAGAAACAGCTAACAGTTTAGAAAAAAAATTGGCTAGTTCTGATCAATTTGCTGAATTTTTATTGTCAGCGGCACTCACGGATCTTTCTAAAGATCAATTTATTAAATCTCGATTTTCCAGTCCTTTTTTAGCTAAAAAACCTGTTATAAGCAAAATAAAATTGGTGTTTCTTAATTCCTATCTGAGTAAATATGAACAAACCATTCGACTTTATAATGCTAAAGGCCATCCATTTGAGATAGAAAAGGATACATTTTCCATATTTCAAAAACTGGCATTTTTTAAAGGTGTTAGAAATGAAACAGAGTACCCTTCTGTATTTAGGGTAAAAGATCAAGACCATTATTTTTCAAAGCATTACTTGGGCTACGTACCCATTAAGCGAAAAAATTCGCTTAATGGGTACGTACTTGTAGAGTTAGTGGAAAAACAATTTACAACTTCATTAAGTTATCCTTCTTTATTGGTTGATAATAAATTTGAATCTTCATTTTCAAACGAAATTAGTTATGCTTTATACCTAAATGGTGAAATGATTAACACGGTAGGAGCTGTTGAATTTCCAAAGAAAATAGCCCATCAATCCGCAGAAATTTGGTTTAAGAATGGTTTAGTATATGTTTCTAAATCAGATAAAAACAGAGCCATTATTGCAAGTGCACCTTTTGATAAAGCACAAATTATTCTTTCTAATTTTTCATTTATTTTCTTAATTACTTTACTTCCAGTTTTATTGGGTTGGTTCATTATTCCTTTTCTTAAAAATGGTAAACTAAGTGCTGTTTCTTATACAGAACGTATTATTTGGTATTTGAATTTGGCGTTTATTATTCCACTTATTATTGTTACGGTAGTAACTTTTAGGTTACTTTCCAACTCGTTTGAATCTGAATCTAATTTTACAAAAACAAGCTTGGTTGAGCGAATATCTCATCAATTGAGTGGAAGCTTGGCTCATTACTTAGAAGACAACACAACTTACGAACAGTATATAGAACGGCTAGAAATACTTTCGGATAATTCTGAATTAACCATCAATGTGTTTGGGCTAGATGGGGAGCTGATTAGTAGCTCACAACCAAGTGTTTTTAGCAAAAAAGTACTAGCCCCTTATATCAATCAATATGCATTAACGAGCATTAAAAATAAAGGAAGAAATCAGTTGGTGCTACAAGAAAATATTGACAATTTATCGTTTAGTAACTCTTATGTAGCCGTAAAATCGGAAGAAAAAGGAAAAATGTTAGGCATTATTTCCGTTCCCTTTTTTAGTACAAATACTTCGCTTAATTCGAGTAAAAGAGAAGCATTTAACACCATATTAAATGTTTTTGCTATTGTATTAGTATTAACTATGCTAGCTACTTACTTTGCTGGCAAATGGCTTACAAAGCCATTAAAATTAATAGGAGATAAGCTAAAATCAACTAGTTTTTTAGCACATACAGCACCTATTAATATTCAATGGACGGATGAGTTAGGGATGCTTATAAAAGGATATAATCAGATGCTTGCTAAGCTAGAGCAAAGTAAGGATGCGTTAAAGCAATCTGAAAAAGAAAAGGCATGGAGAGAGGCTGCTCAGCAAGTGGCTCATGAAATCAAGAATCCATTAACGCCTATGAAATTAACATTACAGCGAATTGCCAATAAAATTAGTTCAAAAAAAATAAAGGCAGAAGAACTGGAATCACCTTTATTAAGCGTGTTAGATCAAGTGGAAACATTAAATAGAATTGCTTCATCGTTTAGCGAATTTGCTAAAATGCCAACACCTGTAATTAATAGGGTAGAAATTAATACCGTTATATTAAAAACAGCAGCCTTGTTTTCAAGTGATAAAGAATTAAAAATTAAGTTACAACTGGCCAACCAACACGTATATAGTATGGTTGATTCTAACTTATTATCTCGTATGCTTAATAATTTACTAATAAATGCCAAGCAATCTATACAGAAGAAACAAGCCTTTGTTGAAGTAGAAATTGCTACTATAATAAGCGATGTATTAACTATTCGTATTAAAGATAATGGGGAGGGTATAGCACCTGAAATAGCTGATAAAGTATTTATTCCAAAATTTACAACCAAAGAACAAGGGTCGGGTATTGGCTTGGCAATGACCAAATACGGTGTTGAAAATATGCAAGGAAAGATTTATTTTAGCTCCGAACCTAAAGTTGGAACAATATTTAACATCGAATTCCCAATTATTAAATAATGCGTTGGCTTATTGCAGGCATATTTTTTTTAGGATTCCTTGATGCAAAGGCGCAAGAAAATAGCAGGCATTGCGAAAAAATTACCAACACTGCTATTATTACTTCAAACTTACTCATTAATGCTCCGTCAATTTTGGTGTTAGGAGTAGCTGATACCGCCTATCGAGTTAAGTTTTTAAACCCTAAAGCCTTTCGAATAGAACTATTGGAAGAAGTGAAGGACAGCGTAAAAGTTTGCTATCAGGTATTTCCTAAAGAATTTTCACAAATTTATCGAAAAGATTCCTCCCGATTTTATGATTCTACCGCATTATTTACAACTAAAAAAGGAGGGACTTCGAAAACCAGTTATACAACAAAACGGCAAGAGTTGTTTGATATGGGAGATTTGAATAGAAGTGGTCAAATAAGCAGAGGGTTTGGCATGGGCAACACACAAAATCTATCTATTAATTCGAGCTTAAATTTAAACTTAGAAGGAAAACTATCAGATGATCTAAACATTCGAGCATCTATTACCGATCAAGATATTCCTTTTCAGCCCGAAGGCAACACCCAGCAATTACAAGATTTTGATAGAGTGTATATTCAATTGTATAATAATCAATTTTCAGTAACAGGGGGCGATATAGTGTTAGAAAGTGGCGATACCCGGTTTTTAACGTATCGTAAAAATGTGTTAGGAGGTAAACTTGATTATTTCTCTAAAAATTCAATTTCATCAATTGGGGCATCATCTGCCAAAGGGCAATTTTCTTCTCAAAGGCTAGATATTCAAGAAGGAATTTATGGCCCTTACAAAGTGCCGCCACCTGATAATCTTGGGTTTGTAATTATAATTGCCAATTCAGAGAAGGTGTATATTGATGGTAAGCAATTAGTGCGCGGATACGATAACGACTATATTATTGATTATAATCAAGCAGAGATTGAGTTTACAAGCAATGTGTTGATAACAGCTTATACACGTATTAGAGTTGATTATGAGTATGCGGTAAGAAGTTATGCTAGGTCAATTACTACCACATCGCACGAGCAGCAAATTGGTAAGTTTAAATTAGGAGTTAATTTTTATCAAGAAAAGGATAATAAAAACAAATCATTATTTAGGCCTTTATCAGATAATGATAAGCAGATACTAAGCAATGCTGGCGACAGTTTGCAACAAGCGGTGGTGCCAGGTGAAAAACAAGTGGATTATAGTCCTGATAAAATATTATACCTAAAAAAAGACACCATAATTGGCAGTAGTATAATGCCTATTTTTAAACATACCACAGAGGTGCTAAATGAATTATACACCATCCAATTTACAGATGTTGGTGCATTAAAAGGCAATTATCAAATTGCTGAGTACGTGGCTCAAGGGCGTATTTACGAATGGGTAGGCGAGGGGCGAGGAAATTTTGTGCCCTACATATTATTAAAAGCACCCAATAAAAAACAATTAATAGCGATTAATGGTAAAGCTGATTTAGGCACTAATAGCAGTGTCTATTTTGAGTCTGCATTTTCAAAATTTGATAAAAATCTATTTTCAAAATTGCAGGCACAAGATAATAATGGGCAAGCTTTTTTAATTGGAGGTAATATAATTAAAAAACCGATTGGAAATTCATCCTATACTTTTTCTTCTACTATTGAAACAGAATATGTAAGCAAGAATTTTAATATCATAGATCGGTTTAGGAGGGTAGAGTTTGATAGAGATTGGGGGGTTGCCTCCAAGGGGAATGATTTGGGAGCAGAAGACATAAATGTGAAAGCCAGTATTGGAATAAAAAAAGATGGATTTAATTTTTTAACATATAATACCAATTATCGTAATAAACAAAATACGGTAGAAGGGTTTCAACATCAAATGGGTGCAGCTAAGTCTGTGGGTTTTTTGCAAGTAAATGCAAACGCATTTTTAATGGATGGCAACCTGCCTACCTCTATTGCCCGTTGGAGAAAATTGAATGCGGAAGCTTATATAAAAGGCAGGGTACAGCCCGGGTACCGCTACATTTCACAGAAAAACACAACGGTAGATAACCGTACAGACTCTATTATTTCTTCTCGAAATTATTTTGATGAGCATCAATTTTTTGTTAGAGGCAATATGTCTGCCATTACTAAATTTGAAGTGTTGTATTCACAAAGAGTTGATCAGCTGCCACAAAAAGGAGAATTAAAGAATGCTACTGAGGCTGAAACAGTTACGGTTAAATTTAAGACACAACTAAAATCAAATCACACCATAAATTTAATTATAAATTATAGAAATTTAAAAAATAAATTGCAGGCAGTAGCCAATGTGGAGAGCATATCTGGTCGATTGGATTGGGTTGGAGATATAATTCCTAAATCAATTCGTAATGAACTGAGCTATAATATTGCAAACTCACGCGTGCCCAAAAGAGAATATGTTTTTATTGAAGTGCCAACAGGCGAAGGAACGCATGCTTGGCGTGATGATAATGAGGATGAAATAAAAGACATAGATGAGTTTTATGGTGCTTTTAATTTTGATGAAAAACGGTTTATAAAACTCTATGTGCCTTCCACCAAATTTGTTGATGCTTTTGATAATAGGTTCAATTACAGATTGTCGCTTAATTTTCCACGAGCTTGGAGTAAGCAAGGTGGCATTAAAAAAATTGCGAGTAGGCTTTCAAATACTACCTCTTGGACAACCCATTATAGCACCACTGAAAATAGCTTAACCGCAAGGCTAATTCCTTTTATTGCAGATATTGATACGGCAAAAACTCTTTCTGCTAGAGAAAGTTTTAGGTCTAACTTTTTTATCAATAAAAACAACCCAACATTTGGAGTGAACCTTGGCTATTTATCTCGAAGCAGGAAATTGCTTTATACTAATGGGTATGAAAGCAGAAAAGATGTTGAGTACACAACCGCTATTCGGTGGAATGTGAAACGTAAATTTCAACTAGAGTTTAAAGGTCTTTTAGCCGATCGGTTAAGTAATTCGGATTATCTTAATGGTAGAAATTATAGAATAACAGAAACAAAAATGGGGCCTTCGATTGCTTGGCAACCAAAGCCCACTTTTAGGTTAACTACCAATTATAATTACGGACTAAGTGAGCAAGCCAATTTTTCGGAAAACAATAATTACGCCTTATGGAATGAAGTGTCATCAGAGTTAAGGATTGGTACTGCTTCTAAATTTGTTTTTAACGCCTTAGTAAAATATACTACTATTGAGTTTAATGGAGAGGAACAAACACCTGTTGGTTATGAGTTATTAAAAGGGTTACGACCCGGCAATAATTATTCGGTGGTGCTAAGCTGGCAACATCGCTTAGTTAATGGCTTACAGGTACAATTTTTTTATGAAGGGCGTAAGCCTGAAAATGTTGCTATTATCCATTCTATGCGAGCAGGAGTGAGTGCATTATTTTAATCGCAGGGCGATAGCCCATTTGGTTTAATTCCCCAACCCTTTGGGTCGGAAACCATATTGTTAGCAAAGCAAACGCTAACAATACCCCGATGGCTCTGCCTCGGGGTAATTTAACCTTTACCCAAACTACTTCCGTAGTTTTTTTAACGATCGCATTAAATTATTAGCAAACACAAAATCATTAAACTCGGCTACTTCTGAATCTAAAATTTGACCGGAAGATCCTTCCCATAGTTTTAGTCCTTTATGTATAAACATAATATAATCACCAATTTCCATTACCGAGTTCATATCGTGCGAAACCACAATGGTGGTTATGTTATATTCTTGCGTAATTTCTTTAATTAAATTATCAATAGTAATAGATGTTTGGGGGTCTAGGCCCGAATTGGGCTCATCACAAAATAAATACTTAGAATTATTTACAATAGCTCTAGCAATGCCCACTCTTTTTTTCATGCCGCCACTTAGTTCAGAAGGCATTTTGGAATTAGTATTGGTTAAACCAACACGTTCTAATACCTGATTCACCTTATCAAGCTTTTCATCAAGAGGAAGATTCGTAAGTATGTCTAACGGAAACCGTACATTTTCTTCTACTGTTTTAGAGTCGAACAAAGCGGCCCCTTGAAAAAGCATGCCAATGTCTTTACGAATATCAATTTGTTCTTTTCGAGTGGAATGCGAAAAATTACGCTCATTATAAACCACACTACCTTCTGTGGGTTGTTCTAAGCCTACCATGCATTTTAGTAGCACACTTTTTCCAGTGCCACTAGCACCAATAATCATATTTACTAACCCAGGTTTTAAAGTG
The DNA here is from genome assembly GCA_964524405.1 of uncultured Roseivirgaceae bacterium. Taxonomy (GTDB): domain Bacteria; phylum Bacteroidota; class Bacteroidia; order Cytophagales; family Cyclobacteriaceae; genus JAKISE01. The sequence goes on along the minus strand of CAZGDC010000056.1, from coordinate 1,857 downwards.
GCATTTATGCCTTTTAGTATTTCGGTCTCTCCAAACGATTTGTGTATATTATTGATTTCGATCATTAAAAAGAAATTAAGTATTCAGCTAATAACTGCGCCAATAAATAATCAGCTAATAAGATGGCAATTACCGAATTTGTAACCGCGCTAGTAGAGGCTTGACCTACTTCTAATGCACCCCCTTTGGTGTAATACCCCATAAACGAAGAGATAGTTGAAATTAAAAAAGCAAATGTTACCGCTTTTATCATCGCAAAAATTATCATAAATTCATTAAGCTGATAACGAATACCTTGTATATATTCTGCTGGTGTTATAGCCTCAGTAATGGTTACCGCTAAGTAACCTCCCCAAATACTTAAAAAAGCAGAAGTTACTACAAGTGCCGGAAACATAAATAAGGTAGCAAGTACTTTTGGCAGCACTAAATACGAGGAGGAGTTAATACCCATTACTTCCAAGGCATCAATTTGCTCGGTAATGCGCATAGTGCCTAATTCACCTGCAATATTAGATCCTACCTTGCCTGCAAAAATAATGGCAATAATGGTGGGAGCTAGTTCTAATAATACCATATCGCGTACCACTATGGCAACTACATATTTAGGTATAAGTGGGCTTACAAGGTTAAAAGCTGTTTGAATAGTGGTAACCGCTCCCATAAACACCGATACGGTGGCAATTAAAAAGATAGAGTTTGTGCCTACCTTAACAGATTCATCAAAAAATAATGATATATAGGTGCTAAAGGATTCTCTATTTTTAAATAAAGACCCAAGGAATATAAAATATTTGCCTACATTTTTCATGGATAAAAATTTTTATGCCTAAAATAGTTTCAAATTATATAAAAGAATCGAATTATTCTTTAAAACATTAAATTATGATGGCTCTATTATTTCTATTTATTACGCAAAAGTATTAATTTGCGGAAAGATAAATAAATCTTTACTAAACTTATAAAAATGAGGAGTAGTATAGTAGTAACAGGAGGAACAAAAGGCATTGGACGAGCCATTATTAATTTATTTGCAGATAAAGGGTTCGATATTATCACTTGTTCGCGCAGCAAAGTTGATTTAGAAGTATTAGAAGCTGAAATCAACAAAAAATATCCTCAAGTAAGTATTGCTACAATAGTGGCTGATTTATCTAAAAAGGAAGAAGCGTTAATTTTTGCAGACTTTGTAAAATCGAACGAACACGAATTAAAAATATTGGTTAATAATTCAGGATCTTTTGTGCCCGGTACTATTACCGAGGAAAAAGATGGTGATTTTGAGCAAATGATGGATACAAATCTTGCCAGCGCATATCATATTACAAGAAGCCTCATTAGTTCAGTTAAACAAGCCAATGGGCATATTTTTAATATGTGCTCCACGGCTAGCATTATGCCTTATGTAAATGGCGGTAGTTATTGCATCTCAAAATATGCTTTATTAGGATTAACCAAAGTGCTTCGTGAAGAAATGAAACCTTTTAATGTACGAGTAACCGCCATTTTGCCTGGAGCAACCTACACCACAAGTTGGGAAGGAAGTGATTTACCCGAAGACCGTTTTATGAAAGCAGATGATGTAGCCCATGCCATTTGGGGAGCTTACGCTATGTCTCCTCGATCAGTGGTAGAAGAAATTTTGATTAGACCACAGTTGGGCGATATATGATTGGGCTCAATTAGCTTTAAAAGTTTCTGATGATTACATAGAAGATGCAGTATTAAGTTGGTATGAAGAAAAAAAAGTTATGGATCTTTTATTGAGTCAAAATCTCAAATTGATTCAGTGGTGAACTACATTCTAAACCAAAAAGAACACCATAAAAAAACGAATTTTAAGGATGAGTACAGAAT
>CAZGDC010000055.1:0-13212 GCA_964524405.1 uncultured Roseivirgaceae bacterium | reverse complement strand
ATTTTAGGATTATCAAATAAATAAAACGTCATTCCTGCGGAGGCAGGAATCTCTATCAAGTTTTTTAAAAGATTAAAATCCTAATTAATATTCGCCACTTTAATAACCACCATTTCACACTTAACCTAACACTAGGCAGCTATCAGGATTGTCTGTTTTCAGAGTGGATTGAATTTTTGTTTTTTAAACTATAAACAATCATTCCAATTCCTGCCAATACAAAAGGAATGCTAAGCCATTGGCCCATATTTAGTGCCATTCCATCTTCAAATTTTACTTGGTTTTCTTTAGTAAACTCATAAAAGAACCGAAGCGTAAACATAATGGACATTAAAAGCCCAAAGAGCAGGCCTGGAGGGGTCTTGATTTTTCCTCTATTCCAAATTAAGAATAAAAATATAAAAATGAGCAGACTTGATAAAGACTCGTAGAGCTGTGACGGCTGACGTGCGATGCCAAATGTGCTTATAGTAGCCACATACTGCCCTTTTTCCTTTATGAGGGTATATGATAATGGATGGTTAATTGGTTCATGAAAATGTTCCGATTCTCGTGCAAATACCCGATTGATACCTGCATTAATAAATGAGTTTATGTTTTTTTCTTCGTAAGGTTTTTGTTTAAAGGTAATATCAACTAGTATGGGCACATAGCCATCTGTTACTTCTCTATTCTCATCTTTTCGATAATTAACTTCTTCAATCCATCCAGTTCCTTTTGGATCATAGGTTAATGCATCGGTTGCTTGGCGGGCAAATACAACGCCCCAATCCGAACTAGTCGGTTTACCTATAATTTCTGAATTGGTAAAATTGCCGAACCGTATCAGCGCTCCTGTAAGGGCAACAACAATGGCAACTCTATCTAATATCTGAGGATAGCTATAGCCTCGGTTAAATTTTATAAAAAATAGATTTTTAATGGCACCTTCTTTTATGTTAAATTTATACTTTGAGAATAACCATAAGGAAAAAAAGATTCCCAATCCACCACCATGGCTAGCTAATCCACCTTCTCTTAAATTCAGTATTCGTAAAGGATTACTAAGGTAATCCATGGGTTGATAAAATAGTACATGACCCAGCCTAGCACCAACAATGGTGGCTATAATCATATAAATGGTAACACTTTCAACGTATTTTTCGGCAATTTTTTGCTTTTCTAAATCGGTGCCTGCTTCTTTTTTGTGTATGTAAAACATAACCTGCTGACTTAATAAAAAGCCCATAGCAAAAAATAAACCGTACCAACGAATGGGGAAGGCTCCTAAGCCTATTCCTGTGAGATTGATTGTAAAAAATTCAGGATCGAAGTTCCAAATAATGAAGCTAAGTGTATTCATAGATTAAATTTTGCTCAAATATAGAATTTGTAATTTAAAAGAAGAGGAATGTTTGGGAGTTATCATAACTCATAAACATTTATGGAATTTAGTGGGTGTAGATACAAGGCCTCTAATGCCATATTAACATTGAAATGCCGCATTGTTTTGAATTATTTTATAACTTCTTCAGAGCTAATTAACTTCCCTCTTTCGTATGTTTCGGTAAGTACATGTGTTCCATCTGGTATGTAAACATTCCATTTGCCTACTTTTCTATTGGCTCCATATTCGCCTTTTTTATGCACGCTTGCATCGGCATAATTTTCTTGTGCAGTACCATGTTTTTTGCCGGATTTATAGGTGGTAGATGCCTTTAATTTTCCTGTATTAAAAAACTCTTTTTCTACCCCAATCTTTTTATTTCCAACAAAGGGAGTTTCTTTTTCAAGCGGTCCGTTATTATAATAAAATTTGTGTATTCCATTCTCAAGCCCATTGGAAAAATAAGATTCCTCTTTAAGTTGCCCATTGGCATACCACCATTTTTGCACGCCTTGTGGTTTTCCGTCTGCATGGTATGTATGCGATTTTAACTGCCCATTTTTATAATAGGATTCTACATCGCTATCTTTTTCACTATTAGAGTATTTACCTTCCATTTTAAGGCTTCCATCATTATAATACGCTATATTCTTGCCAATTTTAAATCCATTGGCATACTTAAATGTATGCTTTAATTTACCATTGTCATACCAAGCCAAATTTTCGCCTTGTAGCTTTCCGTTTACAAACTGGCCTTCAATGGTTTTTAACCCTTTGTTGTTATGGGTGGTAAAAAAACCTGTTTTTTTACCACGTTGGTTGGTAGCTTCGGTATCTAATTGTCCATTAGGGTGGTAGGTTTTAAAAAAACCATTGAGGGTGCCATCTACATAATTTTCTTCCGACTTTAGTACACCTGTTTCATAATAGCTTTTTAATACTCCATTTACTTTTTCATTTACATAAGTCTGTTCTTTTTTAATAGTACCGTTTTCGTAATATTCGATAATTTGTCCATTGGGTTTTCCATGGCTAAACGCGGTGGTTGATTTTAGTTGACCACTAGGGTAGTATAAGTTAAGAGTTCCTTCAAGCGCATTGTTTTTAAAATTACCCTCTTGCAAAAGCGTTCCTGTATCTGCAAAAATTTTAACTTCTCCCTCTTTTTTTCCATTAACAAAAACCAACGTTTTTTTAACAGTTCCGTTGGGGTAATAGGAGGTAAACATGCCTGTTTTATCGCCATTTTTAAATTGACCAACTACTTCTTTTTGCCCTTCGTAATAATACTTAACATAGTGGCCATGGATTATGTTATTGTTTCCATCTACGATGTTGTATTCTTCGTTTACATGCTTTTGTTCCTTGTCGTAATAGGTTGTATGTGGCACAAAATTTTGTGCCACAAGGTTGAAAGACAGAACCATTAAAAAAATTGATAAAAGAGATTTAATCATACAGATTATAGTTAGTAAAAATTTGAAGTAGCCTCCTAACACCCAACACCTAATTTAACTTACATTTTTTCGATTACGATGGCAGAAGCTCCACCACCGCCATTACATATACCAGCAGCACCATAACGTGCCCCTTTTTGATGTAACACATTGGTTAGTGTTGCAATTATTCTTGCGCCCGATGCGCCCAATGGGTGGCCTAATGACACCGCACCACCGAGTATATTTACTCTGTCAGTCTCAAGCCCCATTTCTTTATTATTTGCCAAGGCTACTACCGAAAATGCTTCGTTAATTTCGTAATAGTCAATATCGTTTTGGGTTAAGCCTGCATTTTTAATTGCTTTGGGCAATGCTAAAGAAGGCGCAGTGGTAAACCAAATAGGCTCTTGAGCGGCATCGGCAAAACCTGCAATACGTGCAATGGGTTTTACGCCTAGTTCTTCTGCTTTTTCTTTGCTCATAAGCACCAATGCAGAAGCTCCATCATTAATGGTAGAAGCGTTTGCAGCCGTTACAGTTCCATCTTTTGCAAAAACGGGACGAAGGTTAGGTATTTTTTCAAACTTTACGTTTTTATATTCTTCATCTTCCGATACAATGATAGGCTCACCTCTTCGTTGAGGAACTTCAACAGGAATGATTTCATCATTAAAAGCTCCATTAGCCCACGATTTGGCTGATCGCTTATAAGAATTAATGGCATACTCATCTTGATCTTCTCTTGAAATATTCATTTCTTTGGCCGTATTATCAGCGCAATTACCCATCGGAAAATCATTATATACCTCCCAAAGACCATCCTTTGCTAGGCCATCTACAAGCTCTCCATTTCCATATTTATAACCATATCTTGCTTTTGGAAGGTAGTAAGGTATGTTCGACATGCTTTCCATTCCGCCTGCCACAACCACATCGTTATGACCAAGCATTATGCCTTGCGCTGCGAGCATAACCGATTTCATGCCAGAGGCGCATACCTTATTAATGGTAGTACACGGCACATTATAGCCTATGCCTGCTCCTACAGAAGCCTGCCTTGCAGGTGCTTGACCCAAATTGGCCGACACTACATTGCCCATAAAAACCTCATTCACTTCTTTGGCATCCACCTTTGCTTTGGCTAATGCTCCTTTAATGGCTGCTGATCCTAACTGTATTGCAGTTAATGAGGATAGACTGCCTCCAAAACTTCCTATAGGAGTTCTAACAGCAGAAATAATATATACTTCTTTCATAATTTATTTTTTGCGCCAACGAGTGCAATTCCATTGGCTTTATTTGATTAATATTTTAAGCAAATTTAATAGTAACGAAAGAAAAATTACCTTGTAGGCTCTACTAATTTGTTAGTACTTATTAAAAAAATATTCCTACCCTAAGCCCACCATCTAATAAAATGCCAGAATAATCAAGATCAATCCAATCCGCATCGCTAGCTTTTATAAGAGACCCATTTTCTGTGGAGTATTTGAGCGCAACACCTAAATAAGCATCAAGCAAAAAACGGCCAAATGCAAATTGGTAGCCTACGTTTCCTATTGCGCCAAAACGATTAATAGTTCTTGTAATCTCTTTGGTTTCAAGTTGATAATGGGTGTTTCCATTATGAATAGACGGAACGGCAACCTCTTCTGAACTAGTAAGCGATAAATGCTGATAGTTGGGGCCAGCAGAAATATATATTGAAGCCCTTGGCAACCCGCTTACTGCATTTATTTTGTTTGACTCATACACAAAAGATTTATAGTAAAGGTTAACTCCAACACCCACCATAGTTTCATAATTATAAAGAGAGTTAGAGGGGTAGGAGTAGGAGTAGTGGTTGTAATTGGAATAGCTGTAATTATTAGCATCTAAAAAAAACGTGGGGGCTATTACCAACCAATTGTTTCCGTTTTTTATTCTACGCTCATAGTCTATACGAATGCCATTTATTATGGCATACTGGGGCACAAAAGAAATGGCATTTTTTGGTAAGGTAACAGTAGGCTCTTGTGCGTTGGCAATGCTAAAACCAAAAAAAATAAAAGGTATAAAAATTAATTTTAATTTAATCATAGTTTTTTAGATTAGATGTTAAAAAAAAGTAAAAATCGGAATTTAATAGTTGTTTCTTATGCTTGCTTATCAAATTATTTTAGTTCGTAATAGATATTAATGAGTTAATCAAGATATATAATATCTTCGTAAAAATATTTTTATTTTAATCTTGCAAAAAATAATGCAATGTGCCTATACGCCATTTAAAAATCAAACGAGGGCTACTATTTTTTATTGCTATGCTCTTATATAAAATGAATGTAAAATACTTGATAAATACTTGATAAATGAAACTAGCAAAGAAATTATTAATTTTATTTTTTAGTATTTTACTGAGTGCTGTGTTAATAGTCGTTATCGGTTATAACTTATACCAAGGTAAAATTCAGCCCAAAATTGAAGCGTTGGTAAATGAAACGATTAAAGGAGAAGTTAAAATTAATAACCTTTCTTTTACGCTATTTTCTACTTACCCCAAAATGGCTATTTCTATCCATAAAATTTCATTATTTGAAAATAGAACTACCGATAGCATTGAAGTTTTGAGTTTTGAAAATTTGCGTATGCAAATAGATATTTCAAAAGCATTAGATGGGGTTTATTTAATAGATGAGTTTGAAATAGGAGAGGGCGTTGTGCATATTTTACGATACGCAGATAGCTCGTTAAATGTATTGAATGCCATAAAAATGGTAGATGCCGATTCAGCAAAGGAAGATGTAAATCCTATAAAACTAGAGCTAAGTAAATTGATATTTGCAAATATTCAGGTGTTTTATGCCGATTATCTTACGAATCAATATATGGTATCCAGTTTAAAAAATCTGTTAGCATCCATAAAAATGGAGGGTGATTCCCTTACTGGTAATGTGCAACTTGCTTTTGTGTTAGATTCGATGATGGTAGAACAAAAGCGAATTATTAAAAGGCAAGAATTGAGTTTAGCAGTAGATTTTAATGCCAATTTGCTTTTAAACCAAGTAGAAGTTACTAATGGAATTATAAAGCTCAATTTACTGAAAGCGAATGTGGCCGGATTTTATGATGGAACTAATAAAGGATTTGTAGATTTTAAGGTTTGGGCAAAACATACTGATTTATCAGATTTGGCAAAAATGGATATTTTTAAAGAAGAGAATTTGCCTAAAATAAAGCATGGTAAGTTTGAAATAGATGCGCTTATTAAAGGATATACACAAGATGAAATGCCTCAAATTGAAGCAACAGCTTCATTAAGTGGCTTAGAGGTTTATAACCGATTTGGAAAGGTTATAGACAATGCTGGATTTAATCTTTTTTTTAATTCGCCCAGTTCAAACAGCCTGCGAGATGCACGTTTAGTGGTTGATAGCATTAGAGTAGATTTTACCTCGGGTGGCTTTTTTAAGGGTCGAGTGGAGGTCGAAGATTTTGTAAAACCTCAGTTTCAGGTAACTTGGGAAGCAGTTGAGCAGCTAGAAGATATTGATAAATTAATTAAAATACCTGCAGTTAATAAAATTGAAGGACAGGTTATTTCAACAGGGGCTGTTGGTGGCACGTATGAGATTAAAACCCAAAAACTATTTTCTTATCAAGGTGGGCTAACGGTACATCTTGATAATGTTAATGTGGTATTAGCTAAAAATGACTATCCTATAACAGATATTAATGGCTCTTTTTATATTATTAATGAAGATTTTGGCATAAAAGAACTAAGCTTAAATGCTAACTCAAATACGATTATAATAAAGGGAAAGGTTGAAAATTTATTACCACTTGTTATGGAAAAATCGACCAATTTGTCAGCATCATTAGCCGTTAAATCGGCTTTGCTAAAAACAGAAACCCTACTTGCTTTTGATAAATCGTTGGCCGATAGCAATAAATACATAGTACACGACTTAGATGTAAATATCCAGGTAAACCTAGCTTCAAATGCGTTGAGTGCGTATAAAATTATACCCACAGGGCAGCTAAAAGTATTCAATTTTACTGCTTTGGTTGATGGTGCACCTCCTATTCGCAATTTTAGTGGAGAAATTAATTCGGATTCATCGTTGCTGGCTATTAAAAATTTTAAAGGAATGATAGATAAAAGTCAGATTGATTTTTCTGTTAGTATTTTAAATTATGCTGAAATTTTTCAATCGGAGATTGAAAAACAAATGGTGGTGGATGTTTCTTTAAAATCGGAACAGATTAATATAAAAGATTTTTTTACTATCAATCATACATTTCTGCTTCCTAAAAATTATGAAGAAGAAGTGCTAAAGGAACTTGCCTTTACTACAAAAGTGATTACCACCAATTTTGAGCTACAAAAAAAAGAACTACTGCCCGAGTTTGAATTTCAAATTAAGGGGCTTCAGTTTAAAACCCTTTATAGCCCCATTATTTTTAAAGATATTATTGCTTTTGGAATGATAGAAAATAATAATGTGTATGTAAACAGAATGTCTGGCAAATTTGGTCGTAGCGATCTATTTATGAATGCAGTGTTTGATAATGCAGTAGCTACTAAAGATACCATCAGCAGGCCTTTAGTATCTAAAGTTGCTATTAATTCAAACGTACTTGATTTAAACGAGATAATTAAATTAAGCGATGGATTGGAAACCGAAACCGAAACCGAAACCGAAACAGATACAGTTTCAGTTTTAGTTGCCAATTCATCATCGAATCTTTTTGGCGAAAAATTTCCTATTACCGACTTTCAATTAAATATTGGAGAATTAAACTATTTGGATGCCTCCATCAAAAATGTATCAGGATTACTAAAGATAAAAGAGAATAATATTATTAAGTTAGACCATGTTAAATTTCAATCTGGAAAATTTGGCTCATTTGAATTTGATGGAGAATTAGATGCTTCTAGCCAAAAAGATGCTATTTTAAATTCTACTATTAAAATATCAGACGTTGATTTATCTAAACTAAAAGTAACCTTTACTAAAATGGGAGAAGAAGTTAAAATAAGTGACCATTTTGAAGGGCAAGTGAGTGGTGTAATTTCAGTTAATATGCCAATTTCTCAAAACCTAAAATTTGATTTAGCGCAGCTCAAAGGGAAGGTAAAAGTAAAAATAATTAATGGTGCCTTAATTAACTATGCCCCTTTAGAAGAGCTAGGGTCTTATTTTAAAAATAAAGATTTGAATAGGGTTAGGTTTGATACGCTTAAAAACACAATGATACTTAATAACGGCAAACTTCTGCTCCCATTTATGACGATTAATACTACCCTAGGTGTTATAAACGTAATGGGGTTTCAATCGTTAAATAATGATATGGAATACGATATTCAAGTCCCTGTTAAGCTAGTAGCAGGCTCTACTTTAAATTCTTTGTTTTCTTCAAAAAGAGGAGATGATAAAAAACAAGATCAGATAAAAAAAAGAGGGCGAGGTCGTAAATATGTTACCGTTCATATTTCCGGAAAAGATGATAAATTCAAATTTAAGTTAGGCAAAAAACGTGTGCTTACTGCACCTCCTGGATTTAAAGTAGATTAGGCTTGCACCCTTAATTACATTTTCAAAAGCAAGCTTAGCTAATTACCACTTCATAATTAATGCTTTTTAACGCTGCATATTTTGTAGGGCTTCCTTTTCTAATAATGAGTTTTCCACAATTGTTTGCTGTATTATACTCTATTATATGGTATAAAAAAGCATGAAGATTATTGCCTAAATAGTCAATTTCTTCTCTACTCATTTCGAGTTTTGCACTCGATCCGCCTGTGGTAGCTTTGTATAAAATAGTCTTTGGTTTTCCATCGGGTTCAAACGATTTTATTAGCTCTAATCCATCTTGGTTTATAAATTGAATGGATTCTGCTAAATTATCTTTACCTGCATGTGCCAACATATATTGCTCATAATTTAGTATTAAATGTGCAATGTCTTTTTCTATAATATTATCTAAAGAGGGAGCTATATCGGAGCTAAATTTTGTGGTTACTTTTAAAAGTAAATTAGCAAAATTACTTGAGTCAGCTTTATTATGCCATATTAAGTTAATAGCCTGCTCGTATCTATCCTTATTCAAATCAATAAATCGATTGGTGATATAGGTAAGCTTTTCTAAATCCAGCGCATCAATTATTTCAAGGTCATAGGTTATTTCTAATTCGTCATTTTGAGTAAAATAATCAAAATCACGAATGTCAAAACTGCTTAGTTTATGGGTGCCAGATCTAAGCCCATCTAGCTTTATAATTAGTTTTTTATTTTGTACATCAACACCAACACTAAAAAATATTTTTTGCTCTTTAAATTCCTCTTTATAAATTTTAGCCCAAGTAAATGATTTAAACCTGCCAGCTACTTGCCAATACCTTTCGGGTTCAATGGCATAATTAGGAGGTAGTGTTATCGCATTGACCCACACATTTGTTTTATCCACAATTTCGGCTGCATAAGTATTTCCTAAGTCTTTTAAAAAAGCATCAGAAGCTTTATATCGAGTGCCTGCGTATTTACTTAGTTTCTCAATAACCGAGTGGTTAAAAAATGGTGCAGTTGCCACTTGCTGCTTTGGTTGCACATAATATTTTATATCTTCTTGCGGGTCTTTGAGCCAGCCCATACCGTGTTCCGAATAAAAACCTTCTAATCTCTTATCTAGGTCTAAATTTGCTTCTGGCTCTCCAAAAACCTGAAACAAGTCGAGTAGTATTTGGTAGCGGTCATTGTTTTTGCAAAGTAAAGAAATAGGAATAAACTCTTGTTTACCCACAATTGTGGCAGTAATAAAACCTTTTGGCTGATTAAAAGCGGATTTATAACGCTCAGGATCTTGTGTTCTTTGTTGTATAGACGATTTAACTTTTGCTAAAAGTTCGCTTGCTGTATTGACCATGGTAAAACGAATGTGCTAATAAAGTTGCAAGATACAAACTATACCTAAATTATTGTTTATGAATAATTCAGGATTGACTTTATGGCTAAATAATACAATCACTTTTTTTAGCTGGAATGACTCTTGGGTGAACAGTTGCAAAATGTTTATGAATAGCTCCGGCTAGGAGCCAGCAAGTACACTATCAGGAAGAATCTTCATTAATAGTGGCAATGTTAAAAAACTGCCAGGTAAAGCAATAATTATAAAGGTTGGTAACGTTTTTAAAATATCTATAAGATGATTTCGTACAAATATTTGCTCCGCTTCACTAAGGTCTTCTTTTGTTGATTTTGCTAATAATTTCATCAATTCTTCACGCTCCTTAATTTCAGATGAAATCATCTCCTTGTTTTCGTGAGCCACTTTGGTAACCCGATTAATAAACTGATTACTGATAACACTAAAATTATTTTTTTCTTGGAGAAATGATACATTACCCCAATTAGTAACTACAAAACTTTCGATAGCAGCCATGCTTCTTTCAATTTCTTTTTCTGAAAAATCAAGCTTTAAACCCAACATGTTAATAAAAGACTGCTCTTCTTCGGTTACAATTTTATCAGCCCAAACAAATAAAATAGCGAGCTCCAAAATGTACTTTCGTAATATCCACATGCTCATATCAGTAAGATCAATAGCTTCAATATCAAGCCCTTTTTCAAGTAAACCATGTAGGTGTTTTTTTCTTGCTTCTGTCAGGTGAACCGATTCTAATAGCTCATCAAAAAGCTCCTTTTCTTCTTGGTCTAATTTACCATCAGCAAACGAAGCAGCAATCATAACTTCGAGCAATTTTTGATGTGTCACATCTCGCTGCTCTATTAACGACCCTCTCTCATTTGAGGCATTTTTTAACCATTCGCCAAAAAACACTACATCTAAAAATAATAAGCTATTATTAAAAAAACCACCCCAAAATGAAGGGCGTTGAGTTGTACTTAAACGATCGTTAATAATCTTTTCAACAATTTCTTCGTTCGAAAGCTTTTTGCCCCAAAAAGATTTAGATTTAATTTGGCTAGTAGGGTAAGTATCTTCGTAAAAAGATACAATTGTTTTTGACATAAAGCGTACATACTCATCTGGGTCGGTTGGTATTATAACATCTGACGGAAAAATGGCTGTTTTTATAAATCCATCTAACAGCACTATTTTTAGTTTGTCAGTACTGTCTAAGCCCAAAAAATCTTCAGTTACGTATTCTTTTGGCAAAATAGGATGCCCATACATAAGACCAGATGGCTGAATGGCTTTATAAATAAATTGATTCTTTTCCTTACTATGTTCTGTTTTTACAGACTGTTTGCTTTTAAGCAACTCTGAAAACCATCCTTTTTCTGATAAATCCATTAAATCCTATTTGACTCTTTTTAGCGTAAGCGTTGCTTGCGAAAAATTAATATACTAATTTCACTAATATAACCGTAATAACAAATAGCATGCGCATTAGGTATTTAATTATTGTATTGTTTTTAGTTGGATTTGCAACTACCTATGAAATTAATGAGAAGGAAGTGGAACGCCTCTTAAAAAAACTGTCTTCTAATGAAATGCAAGGAAGAGCTTTAGGAACAGAAGGGATTGAAAAGGCAGCCGATTTTATTGCCAATGAATTTACATCCATTGGTTTAAATGCCCTACATGAGGAACAATCGTTTCATCAAAATTTTACAATGAATTCAACCATTATAGAAGTGGAGCAACTAGTTGTGAATGGATTAAAAATGGAGCAGAGTAATTATTTTTTTAAGCTATCGGCCAATAAAATAGCTTGGACAAAAGATAATTTACCCGAGGTAGTTTTTATAAAAAAGAGTGATAGTTTTAGAGAAAAAGCAGGAAGTGCGTTGGCAAGTAAAACAAGCCTTTTGGTATTGATTTCTAAAAGCCATACCGCTATGTTTAAAAGATACCAAGGATATTTTTCTAAACCCACGATGAGCTTTGAAGAAAAAATAACAGAAGGTGGCAATATTGGATTTGTGCTTGTAGATGCTGAAAATATAGAAGAGCTATCTATTATAGCTCAAAAAATAATTGAACCTAAACAATTAACTAATATCGTAGGCATTATACCAGGAAATCGGCTTGATGAAGTGGTTTTATTTTCTGCCCATTACGACCATTTAGGAATTGGGCTCCCAGTAAATGGCGATTCTATTTATAATGGCGCAAACGATGATGCTTCGGGTGTAGCGGCCGTAATTGAACTAGCGCGCTATTTTAAAAGTAAAGAAAAACCAGAGCGTACCTTAATTTTTGCCGCATTTACGGCTGAAGAAGTAGGAGGGTACGGTTCTAAATACTTCTCTAAACAACTAAACCCTGATGAAATTATGGCGATGTTCAATATCGAAATGATTGGCAAAGAGTCAAAAAAAGGCCTTAACTCTGCTTGGATGACGGGCTGGGATAAATCTGATTTAGGGCAAATTTTGCAAGAAAATTTAGCAAAAGTAGATTTTGTGTTTTTTGCCGATCCTTATCCTCAGCAAAAATTATTCTATCGATCGGATAATGCAACCTTGGCAAGGCTAGGCGTTCCCGCTCACTCAATTAGTACTACCCAAATTGATATAGATAAAGATTACCACCAAGTAAGTGATGAAATAGAAACCCTTGATATTACGAATATTACGAATACCATTAAGGCTATAGCCATTGGGTCACAAGGTATTGTTAATGGTACACAAACGCCAACCCGAGTTAACCCAAGTGATGTTAGAAACTAGTTTTTATGAATAAGTCGAAAAAAATATTTGTGGTTATTGTAATTATATTCCTTTTGCTAATGGCATGGTTTACTTACGATGTAAGTAAAAAGACAACTGCGCCTTGGAAAAAGGAGAATACAAAGTAGCTTGTTTTCTAATTCAGTGTTTCCAAACCCAGTAGGTTTATGCTTGACTTGATACGGCTGTTCAATAACAGCAAAATTGCTGTAGCATTCTATAAAGCCACTTTTACACGTCATTCCGAAGGTAACGAAGGACTCCTATGGAGAATCTTGGTCCTGTAGCCAGCTACTATAAGTGGCAAAAATTTCTCCGTTGCACTACGAAATGGCGTTCTTCTTTGAGTTTTTCATCAAATAGCACTATGTTAGGTAGTATATGGGGGAGTGTTCGCAAATTCAATAATCTATTTTTTTTTTATCTTTGTTTATTGTAATAAATAAATAGGCCGAATAATAAGGATGGGTGAAATAATAATTGATAGCGAAGAATGCCGTGAGGTAATAAATTTTGAAAGATACCATATAAGTGAATCAGGACGAATATACAGAACTGAAACAGGCAAAAAAAGGTCTTGGAGGACAGAGGGGAGAGTATTTATAAACGAAATTAAAGTCCATTTTAGAATTCAAAATAATATACTTCGGCAAGGATTTGCGAGCTTAACTGATATGGAAGGAAAGTTACATAATGTAGCAGTAGCTCCATTAGTTGCAATTGCTTTTGG
>CAZGDC010000054.1:0-13509 GCA_964524405.1 uncultured Roseivirgaceae bacterium | reverse complement strand
TCTCAAATATAACACTTTACACCCTTTTTTTCCTCCTAATGATGAATTTTTCGGGATAACTGCCCTCGATTGGGAAAATAATGTTGAAGAATTAAAAAAAGGTTTTAATGCTAGCTACAATGCGTTTTCGCCCCTGTAAACTCGATACATAATGAGCTACCCACGCATTACAAAAGTCAAAAATCGAATGCTTATCCATACTGTTTTCAAATCTTGATATGGTAGGTTGAGAAGCTAAATCTGATTGAAGAACATCTTTAAACAAAGGGTCGTGCTGCAAATGAGTTACATCATTGGCATCTTCATAACCAAGCATCATCATGAAAACGCGCTGTTTGAGTTGAGCCTCTCGACTGTAAGTGATAAGTTTAGGGTTGCGTAAATCTGGTAAATGCTTCCCAAACTTGTTTATCAACTTATGTTCACGTTCTATTTTTTCAAGAAGATATGAGTGACCCATCAGTACTAATTTCTGAAGTAGAAAAATCAAGAGAAATAGAGGTATTCCCTCTGTAAAATAATGTATCTTTATTGCTCAAATTTGGGTGTATTTAAAAGTGTTGTTATCGATGTTAACTATCTCAAATATAACACTTTACACCCATTTTTGCCGCCTTGTGATGAATTTTTAGGGTTAAGCACAAGCGGACACTTACGCTAGTTACATGGTACAAAATTAATTAAGATTGTAATATTTGAGAGAGATACTCAAAGCAGGATAAGAACAAAAAAAACGCGGTAATAGCATTGAATAGATTATATGGATTAGCTCCCTTATATTTGCTCGTAGTAAACAAAAGTGACGAAGCCATTAGAACATTACCTTACCCAAAAGGCAAAATTTTTAAAAGATATAATAATGTGAACTCAAAAATGACATTTTTAAAAATTGTACTTTTTATAGCTTTTACAGCAGTTAATTTAAAAGCTCAAAGTCAGAGCCGCCCTCAACTTGAAACTGAAGACAGCCTTATTCACTTACTAGAAAAAACAAATGTAGATTCTACAAAACTGAACCTACTTACTAAACTTGCTGCCTTAAATAGCCCTACTGATAAAGAAAAGTCAATCAATTATTATCAACAGGCCTTAACACTTGATATTGATAACAAGAGTAAAGCCCCTATTTTAAATAAAATAGGGTTTTATTATTGGAGTTTAGGCAACTTCGATACTGCGCTTACTCATTATCATCAATCTTTATTAATGTATAACCAATTGAACGATAGCTCCCGAATAGGGATGGTTTTAAACAATATTGCTGCTGCAAGTTGGTCGTTAGGAAAATGGAATGATGCTTTAGAGAATTACCAAACAGGAATAAAATACAGAAGAGCTACAAAAGATATTAAAGGAGTATCTAATCTTCTTAATAACATAGGCTTAGTTTACCAAGACTTTGGCGCCTATAATGAGGCTTTAAATTATCATAATGAAGCCCTTGAAGTTGCCCTCGAAATAAATAACAGTGCAGGCATTTCGTATTCCTATTCAAATATTGGCCTTTGCTATATGAGGATGACAGAACTTAAATTGGCTCTAAAATATCATAAACTTGGCTTTAAAATCTATTCTAAAAACGAAAATAACGGCAGAAACAATTCATACTTTCTAGCAAATATTGGCATGATATTTAGTAAATCAGGCCAACTGGATTCTGCTTTATACTATTTTAATAGATCTTTAGAGCAGGCCATATTAATAAATAATCAACACCGAATTGCCATTGCTGAAAGTAATTTGGGTAAGAATTACCTACGCTTAGGGGAAATTAAAATTGCGGCAAAGCACCTAAATAATAGTAACAGAAGTGCTTTGGTTAATAATTATAAAGACTTACTAAGAGATAATCAGTTTGCTCTTGCAGAAATTGAAGAACAAAGAGGAAATGATAAAATGGCTCTTAACTATTACAAAAATGCAGTAGCTATAAGAGATAGTTTATTTAACAAAGAGGAGGTTTTAAAATTTACGCAAATTACTATAAGGAAAATCCAAGAAAAGGAACAAAACGAAAAATCGTTATTGAGAGAAAATATTGAAATACAAAAGTCAGAAATTAGGAAAGAGAGAATTATCCGATGGATTATTACTAGCGGAGGCCTACTTATATTGGTAGCCTTAATCTATATTACAAGGAGCCGCAGGTCGATTAAAAAACTTAATTCCCAATTACTCAAATCTGAGAAAGAGCTTAAACAAGCTAATGCTGATAAAATAAAGTTTTTTTCTATAATCTCACACGACCTAAGAAGTCCTTTTAATTCAATTATTGGTTTAAGCAACCTTTTAACATTAGAAATAAAGGCAAAGAATATCGAAAATATTGGAATGTATGCTAGCACTATTCATAGTGCATCTCAAAAAGCGATGAACTTACTTTCTAATTTAACGGAGTGGGCATTATCTCAAACAGGCAGAATGAAGTTTACAGTTGAAAAATACGATATCAATGGTATTATCAATGAAAATACTCTTTTTTTTAGTGATATTGCTAAACAAAAATCAATTAGTGTTATTACTAAATTAGACAACACGCTATATGTAGATGCTGATAAATCGATGATCAATACCATATTAAGAAACCTAATTTCTAATGCCATTAAATTTACTGCAAGTGGCGGTAGCATACAGGTATCAAGCGAGCTTAAAAAAAACAAAGTAGAAATAGCCGTAAGTGATAATGGAGTTGGTCTATCAGAAACCTCGATAGAAAAGTTATTCAGAATTGACACTCAATTTTCAACATCTGGCACACAAGATGAAGAAGGAACAGGGCTTGGTTTAATGCTTTGTAAAGAGTTTATTGAAAAACATAATGAGAAAATATGGGTTGTAAGCGAGCTTGGCAAAGGATCTACCTTTTATTTTACTTTGCCTTACAGTCAGAGTTCAATCTAAGGGAGAACTAATCAGCTAATCAAAAAACATCCAATAGAACCCATAATCTATTAACGATTTTTTACCTATGTAATTAGGAGCTGCAAAATAGGTTTCCTCATTAATAATGCCTAAAAGATTATTATACTTAAAAAATACAAATGCGTGCCCAACCTTCACATTCACATAAAAATCGGATATTAAGTAGGCCTCTACATTAAAATTGTCTTGGATAAAAAATTGATTGGTAGAAACTCGGTAATCGGGTGCAAAATAATCTGACTTCCAATGGTTGTCAATTCCAATTTGCCAATCTAAATTACCTCCATACGAAATACCGTGTAAATAAACATTTAGGTTAACCATAAGCTTTGGCACAGGAAAAACGTGTGTACTATCACCTGCAACCGTTGTATATAAGCCCTCGCCTTCGATATACAATTTATTTAAAGGGTTTATTAAAAACTTAGCACCCACGGTAAGAATCGTAGAAGTGCCATCTAGTTGTGTAGGAACTGCCTCCTTATTATAATACACATAATCAGTATAAGTTGTAAAAGTAGCCTTAGGTTTTATAAATGAGTTGTTTTTAAAATAATGTGTATAGCCTCCATCTACGTGTAGTGCTTTAATGGTTTTAAAATCATTAACCCAATAATCATGATTGCCCAAATAAGCCTTCTCCATAAAAGATGCTTCGTATTGCTGGGTTACAAAATCAGCCTCTAACCCTTTAAACCGCACCTTACCCCAAAGCTTTTGATTGCCGTTTAAATTAAAGTCAATACCGCCATATAGTTGATAATCTGGGCTAAAATTATAACGAACTCTACCACCTATGTAATGCTCTATTCCATCTTGAGCTGGCTTGTCGTTTTCGAAACCAAGCGTGTCAGCACCATAGTGAAAAGAGTAGATTCGGTACCTGTAATGGGCTGAATAAAAGAGATTACCAATTGTTCCTTTCACCCCATTTTCCCAACTAATGGTTTCAAATAAAGTAGAGTCGTTTGTGGCATCCGTATTTAAATAAGTAGAATCAAAATAATTAATATCTCCGGCAAGTGGATCAATCATAAATTTGGTTTGGTCGTACGATCTATCAAAAATTTGGTACACTTGAAAAGCATCATTTGCTCTAAACTGATGATATAAATGATACGTTCTTTTTAAATACTCAGAATTTGCATTTTGCAAAAACACATTGGCATCTCTATCAAAATAACCGAGCTCAGGATTTAAAGTATCTATTTTTATTCCTCCCTGATCGGCAGCCTGTGTTTTCATTCTAGAAAAATTAGCCATTACAAGGTAATGACGCTTAGGCGTAAAGTAAACTAAATACGCATCAAACCCTTCATTTTTAACAAGCCTATCATTTTTTCCTTTTGATGCCACTTGCTTATCAGAGTTGTAATTAAAATAGTCTAACCCGATATTGAAATTAGAGCTATCACTACGGTTAAAACCAACATCTACCACCGTTCGGTTTCTGCTACCTATGGCAGCCACTATTCTCGAATACGGAGATTTGGTATCGTAATATTTAAAATCGCGAATAGGCTTGTAATAAGGCACATAGGCTGAATAGCCTGAGCGTGCTCCTATTAAATATTGTGGCAGGGTATAGTATATATTTCTAATGGCGGTACCTGATACTCCTAGATCTTGTACTTTGTATTCTAATTTTTCAACCTTACTCCATCGATGGCTATTATTAGAACTGGTATCAATTACCGTAAATGTTAAATCATTATATAAAATATTATCTTCCTTGATATAAGTAGTTGTATTTGGCCCATACACAAGTTTGGTACTATCATCCAATATTTGTGCTTGAGCAAATGTGGAAACGCCAACGAAAAGTAGAAAAAACAGAAATCTTAACACGCTACAAAATTAGTTAGTATTCCCACAACAGACTTATTATTATTCATCAGTTTCTTCTTTCTCATATTTACTAATTATCGCTTCTTTTATTAACGAATCAAACTCGTTGCCTTCGTTAAACAAAAATTGAACCGAAATTGGCAGGTAGAACAAACCAACCGTATTAGTTGGGCTAAAAAGTTGGTTCGACCTAATTTTAACCATATCCTTTTCAGTAGTTAGTAACTGTGCGCCTTGCTCTTTGGCTAGGCCAACCAAGCTTTCAATATCTTTGGGTTTGTAATCATAATGATCATTAAAATATACTTTTTTCGCCATATTAAAAGAGCTGCTTACATATTGCTCTAAAGACGACATATTGGCTAACCCTGCAAACAAAATTACTTTTCCAGAAAACTTTTGTCCCTCTGTAAAAGGCACAGGCATTCCATAATTAATGCTCGAAAAATAGATCGGCACTCCTTGTTTTGAATACTTGCCAACCTTTGCTTTAATTTCTTCTTTAGAAGAAACTGTTAAATCTAAAGGGCATTTTGTTACTACCACAACTTCTGCTCTTTTAGCCCCACCTCTGGTTTCTCTTAAATACCCAGATGGCAACACAAAATCTTTGTAAAAAGGGGAAGAAAACTGTGTTAAAAGCACATTGAAATCTGGCGTTACCGTTCTATGCTGATAAGCATCATCTAATAATATAGTCTGAGTTTCTGGGTGTTCCATCAATATTCGAGGAATAGCCAACGAACGGTTTTCTCCAACTGCAACCGTTACATCTTTACCAAATTTTGAATAAAATTGATAAGGTTCATCTCCTAAATCGTTTACAGTTGATATGCTATTTGCTATTAGAAAACCTTTCGTTTTTCGTTTATATCCTCTACTAAGAGTAGCCAATGAGTACTTGGGATTTAAAAGCTGAATTAGGTATTCTACCATGGGAGTTTTGCCCGTACCACCCACAGATAGGTTACCCACATTGATCGTCATTATATCATAATTAAAACTACGGCTGTAGCCGATATTAAATAAGTGGTTACGAAATACCGTAATAATTGTGTACAGTACAGTTAATGGGTATAATAATAGTACACGTAGGTTCATCTAATTATTATAGAAGCTTTAAATCTTTGAGCTCAAATGCAATTTGCTAACTTTACACATATTACAATTTGAGGCTACAAATATGACCAAAATAAAAGATGTAATTAACTATTTAGAAACATTTGCACCGTTAGCATATCAAGAATCGTATGATAACAGCGGATTGCTAACAGGCAATACCGAAGATGATGCGAATGGAGTAATAATTTCGTTGGATTGCACCGAACCTGTAATACAAGAAGCCATTGATAAAGGCTGTAACCTAATTATAACCCATCATCCCATTATTTTTTCTGGATTAAAAAAAATAACAGGAGCAACTTATGTTGAACGTACCATTATTAGTGCAATAAAAAACGACATTGCTATTTATGCAATCCACACCAATTTAGACAATGTTATTTCAGGAGTAAATTTCCAGTTTGCTAAATTGTTAGGATTAAAAAACCTTTCAATTTTAAACCCTAAGAAAAACACGTTAAACAAACTCGTAAGTTTTGTTCCTCACAATAGTAAAGATAAAGTGCTTGCAGCATTGTATAAAGCGGGTGCAGGGCAAATTGGCAACTATTCCGAATGCAGTTTTACCACTGAGGGTGTGGGTAGCTTTACCCCAAACCAAGAGGCAAACCCAACAATTGGCTCACAAGAAAACCCTGAAAAAGTAAATGAAAGTAGAATTGAAGTTATTATACCTACTCACCAAGTACACCCAATAATTGCAGCTTTAAAAAATGCACACCCCTATGAAGAAGTTGCTTATTACATTACCCAAATTGAAAATACAAACCAAGAATTAGGAGCTGGTATATTAGGGGAATTTGAGAAAGAATTAACAGCACATGAGTTCCTATCATTTCTAAAAAAAGCAATGCACTTAGAAGTAATTAAATACACTAAGGCATATAAAGGGAAAATTAAAAAAATTGCTATTTGTGGAGGATCAGGAAGTTTTTTACTAAACGCAGCTATTAGATCAAAAGCAGATGCCTATATTTCTGCAGATTTTAAATACCACGAATATTTTGATGCCGAAACCAATCTTATGGTATGCGATATTGGACATTACGAAAGTGAAGTAGCTACAAAAGATTTACTATATGATATTTTAAGTAAAAAATTCTCTAGTTTTGCACTCAATTTATCAGAAATTGATACAAATCCAATCAGTTATTTTAAGTAAATGGAAAACACAGTTGCTAAAAAGCTCGAGTCTCTCGACAAACTTCAGAAAGTAGATTCAAAAATTGATAACATCAAAAAAGTGCGAGGAGCACTGCCTGAAGAGGTAAGAGATTTAGAAGATGAAATTGCAGGCTTAGAAACCAGGGTTGCAAAATTTCATACTGATCTTGAAGACCTTGAAGTAGGAATAGAGGAGAAAAGAAATGGCATGAAAACTTCGGAAACTCTTATTAAGAAGTACGAAGAGCAACAAATGAATGTTCGTAATAATCGCGAATATGACGCCATTACTAAGGAAATGGAATTGCAATCTCTTGAAATTCAGGTTTCGGAGAAAAGAATAAAAGAAGCATTTATTAAAATAGAGGCTAAAAAAGAAGAAATTGAAGCTGCCAAGGTTATAATTGATGAGAAAAACCAAGACCTTAAAGTTAAAAAAGAAGAATTAGATACACTCATTTCTGAAAGCGAAGCAGACGAAACCAAGTTAGGAAAAGAACGAAGAAGAGCATCTAAACCAATTGATGAGCGTTTACTAATTGCGTATAATCGTTTAAGAGGTAATGCTAAAAACGGTTTAGCAGTTGTTACGGTTCAGCGACATGCTTGTGGTGGTTGTTTTAATGTTGTTCCTCCTCAACGCCAAGCTGATATTAAGGAAAAGAAAAAAATTATTGTTTGTGAGCATTGTGGTAGAATTTTATCTAGTGTTGAGCTAGTAATTGAGCCAGAAAAACCAAAACGTACCATAAGAAGAAAAAAAGCTCCAGCTAAAAAATAAAGCTGACAGGATATATAAACTAAAAAAGGAGGCAAATGCCTCCTTTTTTAGTTTATATGATTTTACACTTACCTATTTAGCATCTTCGAAATATTTTTATCCACTGTTTTGGTTGGCATAAACCGTGGCATAAACCATTCTTCTAGTTTATTGGCCGATATGGCATACCTAGCTTTTGGGTTTTTCTTTTCAAATATGGAAACTACCTTTTGAGCAAATTCAGTTACAGGCATCGCCTTCTCTCCCGATTTTGAAAACATATAAATAAAATTAGCAACCTGTTTTCCAAATATTCCTTTTCGAACATTCTCATGTACTTCTATCCCCTCTTTCTCCCAAATAGGAGTTTTTATGGCTGTAGGCCCAACAATAATTACTTTAATACCTAAATGCAGAAGCTCTCTACGAAGGCTTTCAGAAACTCCTTCAACCGCATGTTTAGAACCACAATAGGGTGCCATAAAAGGAAATCCTATCTGGCCTGCTGCCGAACTAATATTTATGATTCTACCGGGTGTTTTAGAAAAACCTTCTGAAGCACCAAGCAATGGAAGAAAAGCCTGAGTTACTTTTACCAACCCGAAAAGGTTCACTTCAAACTGTCGTTTAAAATCATCCATCGGTAACTGCAATAAAGGACCCGTTACGGCAATTCCTGAATTATTAATCAACCCAACCAAAGCTTCTCCTTTAAGCAATTCTTTTACCTCTGTTGCTGCTGTATCTATGGCCTGATAATCGGTTACATCAAACACTAAAGGAAGAAAATTGTCTGGAAACTCATCCATTAACATACCTGCATCTTCCAACCTACGAACAGAACCAAACACCTGATAGCCCTTTTGGGCAAATCCCTTTGCCAGTTCGTATCCAATTCCTGTAGATACTCCTGTAATTATAATTGCGTTTTT
Source organism: uncultured Roseivirgaceae bacterium (assembly GCA_964524405.1). GTDB lineage: Bacteria > Bacteroidota > Bacteroidia > Cytophagales > Cyclobacteriaceae > JAKISE01. The sequence goes on along the minus strand of CAZGDC010000054.1, from coordinate 4,761 downwards.
CATTTGTTTAAATTTCTACTCCTAATAATAGCATATCATCTGTTTGCTTGCCTCCATTTTGCCAGCTATTCATCTCCTTCTCAAAATTTTCCTTAACCCCACTAATTCCTTTACCAGCTTTCATTAAATCCATTAGTCGTTTGGATAAAAATTTCTTGTCCTTTTCTCCGCCAAATTGATCGATTATCCCATCGGTAAACATCAATATCGAATCTCCTTTTTTAATATCAAAATAGTGCGTGTCAAATACAGGTTCAACATTTTGATTGCCTCCAACCGAGAACCTATTCCCTTTTATTAAATCAACCTGAGTATTGGTTTTTAGAATAATTGGTCTCTTTGCCCCTGCAAAAGACAATCGGCTTGTGCCCGTATTATAAACACAAACTGCTACATCCATGCCATCTTTTAAGGTGCTATTTAATTTAGATTGACCAAGCCCCTCAATCACTTTTTTATTTAATGCAGTTAAAATTTCATCTGGTTTGCAAATTCTATTTTCAGAAACAATTTGCCTTAGCAAGCTACTTCCCAATACACTTAAAAACGCACCCGGAACACCATGTCCAGTACCATCTGCCAATATCAAAATTATATTTTCATCAACTTTATCTACCCAGTAAAAATCTCCACTTACCACCTGTGCTGGTTTATAATAGATGTAAGATGATTGAAAAAGAGATTCTATTGTGCTAAATTCAGGCAATATCGCTTCTTGAATTCCTTTAGCGTATTCAACTCCATCCATAATTTCTTTATTCTGGCTTTGGATGGTTTCATTTTTTTGCTGTAAAATATAATTGGCCTTTGCTTTAAATAAATAACGGTAGTACATAAAACCTAAAAGAATCATTACCAAAAATGCTGTTGCAGCAGCAGCATAAAACTTGAATTGATCCACTTCAGCATTTGCGTTTAAAATAGATATTTCCTGTTCCTTGTTTTTAATTTGATAACTGGTTTCAATAGCACTTAATTTTTGTGCCGATTCTTCTTTGTAAAGTGTATCATGTAGGGCTAAAAACAAATGAGTATATTCAAATGCCTCCTTAAACAACCCCATATTTTCAGTTACATCTTGGAGCCCTTTATAGCAATCTCTTTGTATTGGTTTAGCACCAATTTTAATGGATAAATCAAGTGCTAACAAAAAGTGATCTAAGGCTACTTTATGCTGCCCATCCAAACTTGTAGCTTCTCCAAGCTTTTGATGATAATAAGCCAAAACATAGTCACTATCAGATATTTTTTCAAAAAAGCTCAACGATTCGCATAAATAGAAAATGGCAGAATCAGCAATGCCTTCATCCAAATAGATCTCACCTAAAGAACCCCTGCTATAGGCCAGTGACAAATTATTTTGTAAGAGTTTATCAACAGTTATTGCCTCCGTTAAAGCCCAATTGGCCGAATCGTAATAATGCATACTACTATAGGTTAAAGCCATATTATTAAGGGTAATAGAAAATCGTGCACTATCGTTTAATTTTCGTTTTATCGCCAACGATTTTTTATAATATGCTATCGCCAATCTTTCATGATTAAGCTCACCATAATTATTGGCAACATTATTTAATAAACGGCTCTCATTGGTTAAATTAGGATCCTTTAACTCATTAGAAACTTGGATAGCACTTAAAAAATATTCATTGCTTTTTGCTAAATCTCCAAACTTATAATACACAATCCCAATTCTGTTATTAGCTGTTAGTATATCACTAGATGTGCCAAATTCATTGGCAAAAACAAGTGCTTCGTTAGCATATTCTAATGATTTAAACAAATCATCATTATCATAATAGCTACTAATATTTATGCCCGTTTCAATTTTTTCGCTACCAATTTGCTCCTCATACACATAGAGCAAACTATCTAAAACAGATTGTGCTTTTAAGCCCCCCCCGAGTGTGAGAAAAAATAAATACATTAACAAAATACGCATCATCACACCTTGTAATTAAGATTGAGATACTAAAATAGGACAATAATTAGATAGGAATATTCTAGCTTTGATAAAAATTCTAACTTACTCAATGCAGAAATACCAAGAATTAATTAAAAATGGCAATTACCAAGAAGCTATTGATGGTTTAGCCTCTATTATTTCTACCGACCCATACAATACTGAAGCTTTGGTTTGGCTTGCAAAAGCACAGTTTAAGCTAGAAAAATATGATTTATCTATTGAAAATTACAACAAGCTTATCAATTTGCTTCCATCCATTGCCGACCTCTACTCCGATAGAGGGCTGTGTTATCATATGGCAGGAGAAGTAAAACTAGCACTCGAAGATTTTAATAAAGCGGTTGAGCTAGAGCCTGAAAATGCCTACAGGTATTCGTGCCGAGCTTTTGTAAAAGACTACTACAAAGATTATCAAGGGGCATTAGCCGATTATAATAAGGCTATTGAGCTAGACCCAAAAGATGCCATTACCTATAATAATAAAGGCGTATTGGAAGAAAAACTAGGTTTTGCCGAGCAAGCACAAGACAGTTTCAGTACATCGAACGATTTACAAGGAATTGACCTGGATAAAGAATTATCAAAAATAAATATTGAAAGTGATACTCAAATAACATTGCCAATTCCTAAAAAAAAGAAACTTTCACTTGGTAAATATCTAGTAGTACTAAAATCAATATTTACATCTAAAAAAGGGCTTGGAGAGTTTATCAAGTTTCTAAATCTAAATAAAAGCAAATAATTTACTTCATAAGGTTATCCCAACCCAAATTAGCATCATATATAATTTTATCTCCCACAACTTTTAAAGGAGAAGCTATATTATTTTTATATAAACTGCCCGTTCCTAAACCTTGAGGCAGCGTAACTTTTAACGATGAAGAAAATTGACAAATAGCATTCAGTCCAATATTAGACTCCAACGCTGAGGTTATCCACCAATTAATATTTAATGATTCTGCAATATTTATCCATTCTAAAGTGCTTGCAAAACCGCCCAACAAAGAAGGCTTTAAGATAATATATTGTGGTTTTATCTTTTCTAATAATGCTTGCTTTTTATGATGGGAAGTTATGCCAATAAGTTCTTCATCCAAGGCAATATCAACTTGGGTTTGTGCACATAATTTAGCCATTAACTCAACCTTTCCAGCCTTAATTGGCTGTTCAATGGAATGAACTTCAAGTTCGTGTAATTTTTTAAGTACCTTTTTAGCCTTTTCATAAGTAAATGCTCCGTTTGCATCTACTCGCAACTCTAGTTGCGAAGCAGTAAACTTATTCCGAGCCTTTTCAAGTAGCGCTATTTCCTTATCAAACTCTACTGCCCCAATTTTAATTTTAATGCACCTAAACCCCTCTTCCATCTTTTCAGTTAGGCGATCAAGCATTAAATCAGCACTACCCATCCACACTAGTCCATTTATTTGTATGGGTTTTCCTAACTCATAAAACTCATTTTCGAAGTGCTTCTTCTTACCTCCGTTTACGAGGTCAAGTAACGCAGTTTCTACACCAAACTGAACTGATGGCATTTTATTAAAAATATTTTTTGCTAGCTCAAATACTTGTGCTTCGTTCAAAGGCAAATCACTGTTTTCAAGTTTAGTCAACTCTTGTTTGAGCTTATGTTCAAAATCTGGAATATCATCGATACTTAATCCAACTAATGGCCCAGCTTCTCCAAAACCACAGGCTAAAGGCTTATTAGCATCGAAAGCCTTTATTATCCATATTTTTTTATAATCTAAAACACCTCTTGACGTGCCTGCTTTAAACAAAAAATCTAGTTTTCGATATTCAACCTCAAATTTTAATGCCATTTATTTAATAATGTTTCTGAGAGTCCTCAATTCTAACCAATTTTGCATTAACAATATGTATCCTATGCAAAAAGAAATAGTAATAAATTTAAAAGATTACATTTATAATTTACCAAATGAAAAAATTGCATTTGAGGGCTCTTCAAAAAGAGATAATTCAAAATTGCTTTATTCAAATAAAGGCAATATAGAAGATAAAACTTTCCATCAAATAGTGGACCTTATCCCAAGTAATTCCACCTTGGTTTTTAACAATACAAAAGTTATTCCTGCACGTATTAATGTGCAAAAAGAAACAGGTGCTACTATCGAAATTTTCTTACTAAAGCCTGCATTTAATGTAGAAATTAGTAACGCATTGGAAAGCAGCAAAAAAACAACTTGGATATGCATGATTGGCAATTTAAAAAGGTGGAAAGAACACGAAGCTTTAAGCAAGCATATAGAAATACATAATACTGCCATTGACTTAACAATTACGCTTTTAAACAAAGAAGATAAAATAGTAAGTTTCGAATGGGCTAATGACAAATTATCATTTGCAGAACTAATTGATATACTGGGAAATACCCCCCTTCCACCCTATATAAAAAGAGAGGTTAAAGAAAGCGACAAAAGCCGGTATCAAACGGTATATTCTAAAGTAGATGGAGCTGTTGCAGCGCCTACTGCCGGCCTACATTTTACAGACAATATTCTTGCTAAATTAGCTGTAAAAGGTGTAGCCCAAGAACACCTTACTTTGCACGTTGGCGCAGGCACTTTTATGCCCATAAAGTCCGATTCTGTATGGGAGCACCCAATGCATAACGAAACAATGATTATCCCTGTACAAACGGTTGCTTCTTTGCTTAATTCAGATCAAATAATTTCGGTAGGAACTACCTCCATGCGGACTCTTGAAAGCCTGTATTGGTTTGGTGTAAAGCTCATTAATAACAAAGAAGCTACGTTTAAAATTGAAAAGTTATA
>CAZGDC010000053.1:0-13622 GCA_964524405.1 uncultured Roseivirgaceae bacterium | reverse complement strand
GTGTAGGTTAAATAATTTTTGTCAGGGGTAAAAGTAAGGTTTGCTATTATTCCTTCAATGTCTAATTCATTTATTAGGCGAGGGGTTGTCCAATCTCCATTGGGGTTGAGTTTGGCATAAAAAAAATCATTTATGATTAAATCTTTCTCTTTTTTCTCTTCTTTGCTCAGGTTGTTTGGTGAGGTCATAATCAATAATCCATTATTTCCAATTGGAACTATTCCATTGATGGCACCAAAATATTTTTGAAATACAGTTATTTGCTTACGAGCACTCCAGCCTTCGGCTGCTTTTTCATAATAATAGACTATGTTATAAGGTTTGATATTCGAGCAAATAAAATATATTCTGGAATTATCAGTATTATACATTGGAGCGGCATGAGTCCTTTGTTTCTCAGAATCAAGATCCTTCCCTTTTAATATTTCACTAAATAAGCCCCACTTTCCATTCACAAATTTGCTTTCATAATAGTTTTTTCTTTTCTGCTGATGGATGGTTATTAGTACTCTTGAATAATCATCAGAAAAGCTAAACCTGCCATGGGCACTTGCTGTAAATAGTAGTGCATTAATCTGGTACGTGAGGGAATTTGGTTCGGAAATCCATTTAGATTCATTATATACAAATCGAAAAGTTTTAGCACTTCCCTCTCTGTGCGACATTACAATAATAGAGGAGTCTGGCATTAATGCGATGGATTCCTCCCAAACGCTATCCATATTTATTGGATACGGAAATTTAACTTGAGCGAAAGAAAACGAATTTAGAAGGAGCCAAAATAGAAGTACAGATAATGTTTTATTCATGTACTTAGAAGTTGATAATTAATTAGCCCACAAGTTAAAACAAATAAATGCAAAATAGTACATAAACAAGTTAAAACATTATTTATAGGGTGTCTAGCCCGCTATGTATTGTTTCACACGCTTCTTTAATCTCCTCTTTAGTAATTGTTAGTGGGGGAGAAATACGAAAACTATTGCGGGTAGATAAAAACCAATAGATGATTACGCCATTAGCAATGCAATAAGCAACCAATCTATTTACTTTTTCTTCGTTTTCTAATTCTATGGCTAGCATTAGGCCTTTTCGTCTAATAGCCTTAATTTGAGGGTGATTTAGTTGTGCTTCAATCAATTGCCCTTTGGGCTCAATTTCCTTTAAAAATGAAGGGTCAGAAATAATATTGATGGTTGCTAGGGCTGAAGCACAGCACACGGGGTTGCCGCCAAAAGTGGTAATATGACCCAGCACTGGGTTATGGCTTAAAAGCTGCATTAATTTATAGGAGGCGATAAAGGCTCCTATAGGCATTCCTCCGCCAAGGCCTTTGGCCAAAGTGATAATATCGGGCACCACATTAAAATGCTCAAAAGCAAATAGTTTACCTGTTCTACCAATACCTGTCTGCACTTCATCAAAAATTAAAATAGCGCCTGTTTTATTACACTTGTTTCTTAGGGATTGCATAAATTCTTGCGAAGGAATTATAACACCTGCATCGCCCTGTATGGGTTCTATAATTACGCCTGCAGTTTCCGCAGTTATTAAAGACAAAGCGTCAATAGAATTAAATTCTATTTTTTCAATGCCAGGTATAAGGGGCCGAAATGCTCTCTTTTTGTCTTCATTATCCGATACACTCATGGCGCCTTGTGTATTGCCATGATACGATTTTTTGAATGTAATTATCTTGTGTCTGCCCGTTGCTCGCTTGGCTAGTTTAATAGCAGCTTCGTTTGCTTCCGTTCCTGAGTTTACAAAATAAGAGGTGCTTAAACTGGTTGGAAGGAGTGACGCAAGTTTGGCTGCCAATTGTAAAACAACCTCTTGCAGGTATTCGCCATATACCATAACATGAGCATGCTTATCGAGTTGTTTTTTAATAGCAGCGATTACTTTTGGGTGTTGATGCCCCACGGATGATACGCCAATTCCTGCAATAAAATCAAGGTATTTTTTTTCGTTTTTATCTATTAAATACACTCCTTTTGCTGAATGAATTTGTAACCCAATCGGGGAGGGTGAAGTAGGAGCTAGGTGTTTATCGAAAATTTCTTTATCGCGCATTTTTATAATTTAATTAAGAGAATAAATACCTTAGATTATACTGTATTCAATAGTTAGTCTAGTCTAAAAAACGATATATAATTACCTATAAATCAGCATAGTTACACTACTTTAGTGCTAGTAATAGTTTGCAAATAAAAAAAAGGCATCAATACATTATGTATTGATGCCTTTTTTTATTTTTTAGTGAATTATTTAACAAAAACTACGTCAAATACAATCTTAACTTCTTCTTCTGTTTTAATAGAACCCATTTCTGCTTGAGGTGGATCTACATCATAATCGGCCATACTTAATACCGTTTTACCAAATAATCTAATGCTGCCATCTTCTTTTATTTCTATAGTGGCTTGTAGCGAAACTGGCTTCGTGTTTTTAACAATGGTTAGTTTGCCGTCTGCTTGAACCGTATAGCCTTCCATAGTGTTTTTTGTAAGGCTTTTTACCTCACTCATTATAAAGGTTATGACTGAGGAGTTGTTGGCCGTCATGGCAGTAACGATATGCTTGTCAAGTGCCTCTAAACCACTTTTCATTGGTGCAACAGGTACTTCAATAGAAAGGGTTTTGATGCGTAATATTTCTTTGCCTTTCATTTCTAATTCGGCACTTCCCTTAATCTCTTCAGCATCTAATTTCCAATCATGCAGGGTAGAGGTTCCCAATACGGAAAGCGTAGATTGATCATTATTAATTTTAAAGCTTTGCGCATCAACTATATATGATGAGCCAATAAATAAAGCGAGGATAAAAAATTTAATTTGTTTCATAGTTTAATTTATTCAGTTACAACAATGGCAATAAGATTAGAATTTGGGCTAACAGCTAGTCTTGTAAAGTTTTCAATTCCGTACTCACTCAAGTCGGCTAGCTCAACCCAATCTGTATCAGATTTTGGATTAAATTTATAAAGTGTTTTACCATCACCCGATAGTAAAACGCCACTTGGTGTCCATGTATAATACTCGTTTTTAGCGTTTACGGTTTTAATAATATCATGGGTGGTATTTGTGGAAGGGTCATAGGATTTTATTATCCAATGTTTTTTGTTCGACATATCCACATAACTAATTTTTTCAGAGTGAGGTATTTTCTGTAGCGTTACCCCTAGGTAAGAGGCTACCTGTGTTATTTTTTTTGTAGAGGTAGAAATAGATTGAAGTGTATTAGGAGTGCCTAATACAAAAGCATAGATAGAGGAATCGTTGAGCCAAGTATAATAACCAACTTTATCTTTATTAATTATGATTTGAGGGATAGCTCCATTTTTAGGATATTTCCATAGTTTTTGCTCCCCATCTCTCTTTAAAATAACACAAGAGATATAGGCGCTGTCTGGTGTAACCATTGGGCTATATTCACTCTCTGGTGAATAGGTTAATCTTCGCTCACTTTTTGAACTTAAATCATATTTGAAAATATCTGTTTGCCCAAACCCATCACCTGATGAAAACAAAATAGCATTTCCATCAGGTGTAAAAGATGGTTGATTATCGTAACCAGGTGAATCAGTTATGTTTTTAGCATTACTAATATAAAAATTATCATCATCTAACCTAAAATGGAATAGATAAATATCGGAGCCTGGCTGTGCAAAAAGGTTAAAAGCTATAATGTTAAGGAGTAAAAGGATAGATATTTTTTTCATGTTGAATTTTGATATTTTTGAATTAAAGAATAATAAACTAAGGACTTTAATCTCTTTTTGGTTTGGTTTAAAATATAAATTTGGGAACAATATACTACAATTCATAATTGAGTGAGCATAAAAAGTATATTGTTGCCAAATATATTAAATATTAGTTTTTGGAGCATCGTCTATTTTGCACAATAAAACGTAAATTTTTTCACTTAAAAAATGCACAAAAGTCATTATTTAAAATGTAACTGATTGTTCTTTTAATTATTCATCTTTAATTATTTATCATTGCCTAATAATTATTTTTAATGACAGAAAACGAAATCCTTAAATCCTTAAAAAATAAAGCGTATGCTCCACTCTATTTTTTGCAAGGAGAGGAGCCTTTTTTTATTGATAAAATTTCTAATTACATAGAAAAATTTGCTATTTCTGAAGCTGAAAAAGGGTTTAACCAAATTATTATGTATGGTAAGGATAGCAGCCTGGATCAAATAATTGGTAATGCTAAGCGGTTTCCAATGATGGCGGAGAAGCAATTGGTAATGGTAAAAGAAGCTCAATACTTGGCTGATTTAAAAACGGAAGCAGGGAGAGGTTTACTCGAAGCATATAGTAAAAACCCTGTGCCCTCTACGATTTTGGTTTTTTGTTATAAGTATTCGAAACTAAATGGCAACACCAAGCTTGCGAAAACGCTCAAAAAAGAGTCCGTTTTTTTTCTATCAGAGACCATAAGGGATTATAAAATCATTGATTGGATTAAAACGTATATGGCGGCTAATGGTATTAAAGCCACCGATAAGGCCATGCAGATGTTGGCCGATCATCTAGGTACTAATCTCGAGCGGCTTACCAACGAAATTAATAAGCTCTTAATTAATGTGGATAAATCAACCATTATTGATGACCACCATATTGATAAGTACGTAGGTATTAATAAGGATTTTAATATTTTTGAGCTTCAGAGAGCACTTACTATAAAAGACGCTTTAAAAGTATATCAGATAGTGAAGTATTTTGGAGCCAATAGCAAGGAGCACAATCCAATACCTACTATCGCTTTTTTATATGGGTTTTTTATTAAAGTGCTTAAAACACATGCGGCTAAAGATAAATCATCAAATGGATTGGCTTCAGCTTTAAAAGTGTCACCTTTTTTTGTAAAAGATTATCAACTGGCAGCAAGAAATTATTCGTACGCTAAAGTTATTCAGAATATTGAACGATTGCATAAAGCCGATTTAATGGTAAAAGGAGTAGATTATTCTCAATTTAAGGAAGGTTTTATACTAAAACAACTTGCCTTTGAGTTATTACATTAAATATTAATGATGCGAAGTATATTTTTTTCAATTATTTTTTTATCATCCTTACTAAGTTTTGGACAAGCAACCCTACAGCAAGCGTTGCCCGAAGAACTTTTTAGCGAAGGGATTGATTTACTATCGAAATCTTCTTTTGGAAGTGCACGGCAATATTTTGAGCGTTATCTGGCTACAAATGATGAAAAATATAGAGAACGAGCAGAGTATAACATCGCCAAGTGTGCTTTGAGTTTATATCATTTAGATGGAGAGACTTTAATTAAAAGGTATATACGCGATTACCCAGCCTCGCAAAATGCACTTATGGCTCATTTTGAATTGGGCTCCTATTTTTTTCAAGATAAAAATTATAAGAAAGCGATAGCCCAGTTTAAGGAGGTTAACACAAATGTGTTAATCAAATCTCAAAAGCAAGATTTAGCATATAAACTGGGCTATAGTTATTTTGCATTAAGAAAATTTGATGATGCCTTGCCCCAATTTAATGCATTAAAAAATAAGAAAGGGAAGTACCAAGTGCTAAGTGCTTATTACGCAGGCTTTATTGAGTTTGGCAATGCTAATTACGAAGCAGCCATTGTAGATTTAAAAATAGCAGGTAAAGACCCTAATTTTTCTAAATCTGCTACTTTAATGCTCGCATCTGTTTATTATAAACAAGGCAATTATGAAGAATTAATAAATTATGTAAGCCCTTTAATGGGGCCAGGTAAGTTACTAAGTAAAAATGTGCAAATCTCAATATTGCTTGCCGATGCTTATTATTATACCAATAAGTATGAAAAGGCAATTTTGTTTTATCAAAAAGCAGAAAGCAATCTAACAGCTGAATCCTCTTATAATTATGCGGTTAGTTTAGCGCATACAGGCGCCTATAAAAAGGCCATTGAAGTACTGAATAAAATTGCTGGAAATACCACCAAAACCCAAGTGGCTGCTTCTTATTTAATAGGTAAAATTTATTTAAAGGAAAATAAAAAAATGTACGCCTTAGGTGCTTTTTTGCAAATTTATGAAGTGAAAAATAAAGAAATAGCGGAAGAATCTCATTTTTTTGCTGCTCTATTATCTTTTCAATTAGGTAGAACCACTCAGAGCATCGACTTATTAAAGCGTTTTTCAGAAAAACACCCAAACTCACTTCATCAACAAAAAATAGCTAGTTTGTTGGCAAAAGCATTGGTGCAAACTAATGATTATCAAGCAGCCATTACGTATATAGAAACGTTGCCTACCAAGGAAGGTGATGTAAAAAAAGCCTACCAAAAGGCCACCTATTTACTAGGGGTAGAACAATTTAATAATCGTAAATTTAGGTTAGCGGTTGCCAACTTTGATAAATCAATTAAAAACAGTGTAGATGCTAACTTTAAAGCGAAAGCTCAACTTTATACAGCCGAAGCATTTTCGTATGGTCGTAAATATGCGCAAGCCGAGCCTTATTATAAGCATGTTTTAAGTAGTACGCTTAACCCAACATCAAAAGAAATGATATTGGCTAAGTTTGGACTGGGTTATGCTTTATATAATCAAGAAAAGTATAGCCAAGCAAAGCAGCAATTCAAATCGTTTCTTGCTTTAGCGGATAAAAAGAATTCAAATTATGGTAAAGCATTGGTTCGTTTAGCTGATTGCGAATACATTGGTAAAGAATATGGAGCGGCTTTAAGTCATTATAACACTGTGGTAAACGGTGTGTTTAGAGAAAAAGATTATGCTTATTATCAAATAGGTGTAATTTATAATATACAAAGTAAATATGAAGAGGCTCTTGCTAAATTAGACCGAGTAATTAATAGGTATAAATCATCTCCTTATGTTGATGATGCCATTTTTGAAAAGGGCGCAATTTATCTTGAAAAGGGTTCTTATGAGTTAGCTATTGCCTCTTTTTCTCAATTGATTACTGATTATCCTCGAAGCAAATACATGCCTTTTTCCCTCGAAAAAAGAGCCTTGGCAAATGTTAACCGTAAAAAATACAAAAGCACGATTGCCGATTATGAGCTCTTTTTAAAGAGATACCCCTACCATGCCAGTGTGCAAAATGTACTTTTGGGTTTACAACAGGCCTATTCATTAGATGGTCGCGCAACCGATTTTACGACTACTTTAAACAGATTTAAGAATGCCAATCCTACTATTAAAGGGCTCGAATCTGTAGAGTTTGATGCCATAAGAGGCTATTATAATGATGGGCTGTATGCCAAAGCAGAAGAAGGATTTAAAGGCTTTATTACTAATTACCCGGATGACCCAAATTATGGAGAGGCTAGCTTTATTTTGGCTGAATCGTTATTGCGACAAGGTAAGCTAAAGGAGGCTCTTACATATTATTACAAGGTTGAGAAAGACAATTTATATGATCAGATGTATAAAGTGTTTGAGCGAATTGCTGATTTATTATACGATAATCAAAAATATAGGTCAGCTATTTCATATTTTCATCAATTAAAAAATAACTCAATTAGTCGTACCCAACAATACAGAGCCATTAATGGCTTAATGAAATCACATTATTATAATGGCCAGTACGATTCGGTACATGTATTTGCAAAGCAATTGCTCGATAGTGATGGTACACGTAATGAGTTTTTAGTTTCCGCTCATTTATTTAATGGAAAATCTTACTTTTTGGCAGGTAATTATGAGCAAGCTGCTGACAGCTTTACAGCAACTACTGCCATAGCAAGTGATGAAAATGGGGCAGAAGCACAGTATTTACTAGGTAAAATTAAATACCTACAAAAAGAATATGATGCTTCTAACGAAATTCTTTATATGGTGGCTCAAAAATATGGAACGTATGAAAAATGGTTAGATAAAGCATTCTTACTAATTGCAGATAATTTTATTGGAAAAGTAGAATATTTTCAAGCCAAAGCAACCTTAGAATCTATTATTACAAATACAACATCACCCGATACCAAGTATAAAGCACAGCAACGATTAAGTGAACTAACTCTGTTGGAGGATGCTACCAAAATAAGTAACGACACGATTCAAGTAATTATAAAAGACTCTATTCCTAATGAATAAAATAATAGCCCTTTTATTAATAATAGCCCCTTTGGCCAGTTTTGCTCAAGTAGATTGGGAAAACCCAAAAGGAGCCATTAAAACCCAAGAAATTATTATAGAAAAAGATAAACAATTGGTTCTTCCTACGGTGTCAAGAAGGTTTACCTCTATTACAGTTGATCCACTAAAAATAGATACAACCTCAATTAATTATGCGCCTAAAAACATACAGATTGAATTACCTAAAATTCCAATTAAACTTAGGCCTCGAACCATGAAAACAGAGGCTTTAGATCAAACGTATTGGGGTAACTTTAAAGTAGGTTATGGTAGTTATATTTCACCTTATATTCAAGCCGATGTGGCTTCTAAACGCAATGATGAATATGCAGTGGCGGCACATTTCAGGCATTTTTCTTCACAAAGAGGCCCAGTAGATGGGGCTAATTCTGCCCTAAGCAACACCAATGGGCATGTAAGTGGTAAACTTTTTTTAAATAAGGCTACCTTAGGGGCTAGCCTTGGTATTCAACGAGATAAATACCATTTGTATGGTTATGGCGATGTTGATCCAATGCCAGAAGCCAAAGATATTGAGCAGAGGCTTTCAAATAACACCGTTAATTTTAGCGTGGTAGATAATGACGATAATGAATTTTTCTATTATCAAATAAACGCAGGGGGCGATTTTTTTAATGCTAAAAGTTTGGATTGGAGCGAAAATGATATTCATGCTTCGCTAAGAGTAGATGTGGAGGCCTTAGAAAACGTAACGATTAAGTTTAATGGAGGATTTCATGTAGCTACACAAAATAGCGCAATTACGGATAAATCAAGGGTTTTTTATAAAATTAACCCCATTGCCGTTTATAGGATGGATGCATTTGATTTTGAAGTTGGAGCAGCCGCATTTGGCACAAAAGACTCCATAAATAATTATAAAAGTAAGTTTTACCTTACCCCTCACTTGGTAGCTCGATATAGTTTTAACTCAGGTCAAAGGGTGTCAGCGGGTGTAGTAGGAGATGTAACTTGGCAATCTGCTCGCAATAGATTTGGAGCTAACCCTTACCTAGGAGTAAATACGGTTATTAATAACGAAGTTAAGCCTATTGAAGCCTTTATTGAAGCCAATGGAAAACTAACGTCTAAAGTAGATTTTAGGATAGGGTATAAATCATCTTTCTATAAAGTGTTTGGGCAGTTTATTAATAATGCTACAGATCAATCAACATTCTATATTGATTATCAAGAAGGCAATAATGTTATCAATACCATTAATGGTCAGTTGGATTTTATTGCCATGAAAAATTTAACTTTTTCTGCGTATGGCAAGTATTTAATGTTTGATTTTGAGAATCAAAATAATGCATATCATGTGCCTAAAGTAGATGTAGGTTTAAAGGCAAGATTTACGTTAGAAAACAAATTTGATGTGGAGCTTTCAATGGCCTACCTCGATGGAATTTATGCTTACGATAATGCCATATCTAGCGAAATACAGCTCAATTCAATTATAGATATAAATGTTTCTGCATCATATAAAATTAATAATAGATTTTCTGTATTTGTTAAGATGGACAATATAGTGGGCAACACCTACCAATATTATTTTAACTACCCAGCTAGAGGCTTTCAAGCCTTGGCAGGTATAAGTTTAACATTATAAAAACTAGATTAGTTAGCCTGATTAATTCATGAATCTTTGTGATGAGCATTGCAAGTGTTTGATAATCAATCGTTCTACTACCGAAAGCTTTCGGTAGTGGAACGGAGATGTCCCGAAATTTCGGGACATTGAGCGCCAAAATTACAGCAAGTGCTTGAATTACAGTAAATTGGTATGCATAATAGATTATTCATGAATTATTCAGGTTAGCAATTTCGCATATATTTTCTATTGGAACAGCGAAAGATTTAGCTGTAATTTTACTATTCAATTTAGTTTTGTTACTTTTAATTTATAATAGCAAACTATAAATCCCCAAACAATGGACGAAAAGGATCCTAAGGACGAAGAATTAAACCCACAAGGTCAAGATGATTTAAACGAAGCTGATGATAGCTTTGGATTACCAGACCTTGATTATAAGCCGTTAGAGGAAGAATCGAGCGATACAGAGGAAGAGATTCAAGCAGAAGAGCAACCTGTTGTAGAACCCGATGAGGAACAACCAAATGCGGTATCGGATGATTATACAGAACAAGAAACGGAACAAGAGCCTTTAGTTGAAGAGGAAACAGAACAAGAAACAGAAGAAGAACCTGTTTTGCGTTATCAAGTAGAAGAAACGAGCTCTAATGCGCCTAAAATTATAGGTGGCATTATAGGTGTGCTTTTGCTTGCTGTGGTTATTTGGTATTTCGGCTTTTATCAAAAGCAACAAAAGGCCATAGCCGAAGCCGAAGTGGCCAAACAAGAGCTAATTGATAAACAAAAAGCAGAAGAGGCAAAAGCAGCAGCACGTAAAAAACAAGCGGCTTTAGACCTTGCCGCCAAACAAGCGGCCGAAGTGGAAGCTGAAGTACAAGTACAAGCAAATGCAGGTGTTCAAATACTAACCGAACGATCTGGACGTTACTACATTGTGCTCGAAAGTTTTATTGATGCAGATTTTGCCAATGACTTTGGCAATAAAATTGCTCAAGAAGGTACGTCTAGCTTTTTAATACCTCCCTATTCTAAAAAGAAAATGCAACGGGTTGCCATAGGAGGGTACGAATCGATGGATGAAGCACAAAATGCATTGAATGACTTATCAAGCGAGTTTGGAACGGGTAAATGGATATTGAAATATTGATATGACAATAGTACAAATAACAACAACAACTGCCGTAGATACCCTATCTACGGTAGCTGATGCAGGGTCGGTTCAAGTAATCGACCTTTTGTTTAAAGGAGGAATTATGATGATTCCTATTGCCTTACTTTCGTTGGTTGGTATTTATGTTTTTGTAGAACGAATACGGACTTTAAAACAAGCGCTCGTAACACCAGAAGGTTTTTTGGGTACTATTAAATCAATGGTAAGCAGTGGCGATTTGAGCGGTGCTAAGTTGGCTTGCACCCAAGTAGATACTCCCGCTTCGAGAATGATAGAAAAAGGGCTAAGTAGAATTGGGCATCCGTTAAAAAACATTGAAGTTTCTATTGGAAATGTAGGTAAAATGGAGCTGTATAAGTTAGAACGTAATTTGCCTTTACTTGCTACTGTTTCTGGAGGAGCGCCTATGTTAGGCTTTTTAGGTACAGTTATTGGCATGATTCAAGCGTTTATGTCTATTGCGCAAGAAGAAGGAGCCGTGAGCCCTAAATTGCTTTCTGCTGGCATTTATGAGGCTATGATAACTACCGCTGCAGGATTAACGGTAGGCATTATTGCTTATTTAGGGTATAACTATTTGGTAACTAGGTTGCAAAAAGCAGTTTATACTATGGAGTTTTCATCTATAGAGTTTATAGATTTACTACAAGAATCGAAGTAAGATGGGCTTAGAGTCGAAACATAAAATTGATAGTAGCTTTAGTGTATCTTCAATGACAGATATTATATTTCTGTTATTAATATTTTTTATGCTTACCAGTTCATTTATTACGCCATCTGGTTTACCTGTAAATTTGCCATCCACTAAACAATCTAAAATTGTAATGCAAAAAACTTCGGTAACCATAACCAAAGACTTGCAGTATTTTATTAATAATAGGCGTGTGCTTGAGTCGAATATAGAACGAGAATTAGCAAGAGAAATTAGTGGGAGTGAAGCAATTATTACATTGCATATTGATAAAACAGTGCCAACGGAATATTTGGTTAACGTGGCGGGTATTGCCGCCTCATTAAATGCAAAAGTATCTATTGCAACTAAACCAAGTAAATAATGCAGGAAACACCTAAAGAAAAAAAGAATAAGCAAATTGGCGCAGCAGTTTCGGCTGGTGCGCATATTATGGCTATTTTACTTTTTTTGTTTATGGTAGCTTGGCGAGCCCCCGATCCTCCTTTGCCTGAGATTGGCATTGAATTAAATTTTGGGTTAGATCAAGCAGGTACAGGAGATGAGCAGCCAGTGCCATTTACAACTCCTGCAGATACAGAGTCGGAAGAAGAGGCTGCTCCAGATGGACTGGAGGACGTGCCAGAAGAAGTGGTGGAAGATCAAACCCCAGTAGAAAATACAAATGAACCTATTTCTGATCCAACAGAAACGAGTGATACTCCTACCGAGGAGGTTATTGACCCTATCACGAATACACAAGCATCGCCTGATGTTGTAAAAGAAGAACCTATACCCGAAGTAAAAGAAAAATCTGAAAAAATAGAAGAAGTAAAAGAGAAGGAAACTCCTAAATTACCTCCCGTATTATATCCTAATAATAAAACAGGAGCTGGTGGTAAAGATGGAAAATCGAATACGGCACAAAATGCAAACCAAGGTGATAAAACCGATGCCGTGGGCGATCAAGGAGATAAAGATGGAACAGTAGATGCGAGAGCACTATACGGCACATCTGGTGGCGGGGGAGGCTCCTCACTACAAATGAGTGGTTGGATGTGGGATGCTAAGCCGCAGCCAAAAGACATATCATCAGAAAGTGGCAAGCTAGTATTTCAAATAGTAATTGATAATAAAGGAAATATTATTCGTGTTAAAACCATGGAGAGTGGAGTAAGCCCAACGGTGGAAAAAGTGTATAAAGATGAAGTATTGAAACTTACTTTTTCAAAAACAGCAGGAACTGCTGTGGCAAGTAGTGCAACAGGTATAATCACTTTTGTAATAAAAGCAAAATAACCTGCGCCTCTTTAATATAATACCTATAGCCTTAATTCATTTTTAAAATGTTTATTATTAACCTGGCGGACGCATTTTAGGATTATCAAATAAATAAAACGTCATTCCTGCGGAGGCAGGAATCTCTAAATCAAGTTTTTTAAAAGATTAAAATCCTAATTAATATTCGCCACTTTATTAATTACTCAGGCTTAGGTATAGATTTTTTTTCATTATCTTGCGATTGAAAAACTTACCCATTAGAATATGTTAAATCGAATTGTTTTTAGTATCGTTATTAGTATCTTGTTCTTTTCGTGCACCGAAGTAATATTTGAGACACCACAGCCTCCTGGAGGTAAAAACTTAAAAGAAATTCCTGAAGCCTTATTAGGAAGCTATTCGTTTGTCGTATTAAGCGAACAAGAGATTATTCATATTACCAAAGATTACATTGATGGAGAAGAAGGTAAAAAATACTTATCAGACTCGTTAATATTTCGTAAAATGGGAAATGTATATGTGGTAAACCAACTTATTAATGAAGAAGGAGAAAGCAAAGGAAAATGGTCGGTTTATATCTTTGAAGAAAAAGGGTGTGGCTTTTTAAAAGCTACGACATTTATTATTTCAGAAGAAGAATATGCTGCTGAATTTTTCGACTCCAATAATGCTATTAAAGTAGGAGAAGGGGAAGAAAAACAGTTTATTATAAACCCTAAAAGTAAAAAAGACTTTGAAAAAATAATGAAGCAAAAAGAAGCAACGTTGTCTATTATTTTAGAAAA
>CAZGDC010000052.1:9370-13629 GCA_964524405.1 uncultured Roseivirgaceae bacterium | reverse complement strand
TAATTTTAATTGATTTACCAACAAGCAAATAGCCTTTATGGGTTGCATCAAGTAGTATGGGCGAAATATTAAATCTAATAATTTCTGAAAGGTTGCTAGCTGGCACTAAGTCAATCTTCTGAATTTTATCGGCAATAATTTT
Organism: uncultured Roseivirgaceae bacterium; assembly: GCA_964524405.1. Lineage (GTDB taxonomy): Bacteria > Bacteroidota > Bacteroidia > Cytophagales > Cyclobacteriaceae > JAKISE01. The sequence goes on along the minus strand of CAZGDC010000052.1, from coordinate 13,487 downwards.
GTCTATATTTTTATCATAAACAAATAATCCTGCTAAAGAAGACTCTATACAATCGGTCTTTTTTAGGAGCAGATGCTCATGGAAAAGCGTATTACAAGCAATAAATTTTAGTTGGCTATCAACAGCTAGTGTAATGGAGTTCTCAATGGAGTTAACCAATTGGGTAATATGAGAGAATTTTGTGCTAATAATTCTAAAAATTAGTTCAGTGTATTAATAAAGTACGATTAAAGGTAATTGAATAATAGTGAAAAACTAGGGGTTGGTATTAATATTAAATGTATCAGCATCAAGATGAGTGGGAAAGGAATTTATGTAACGTTCTAATTCTTTTTTGGATAAACGAATGTAATGAATAGCTTCGCCTTCTAACATAGTTGAGGCTAGCTCGCCTTTAAAATTATAGCAAGCAGAATGCCCGTTATACGTTTTATTATTTCCATCAACTCCAACCCTATTTACCCCAATACAATAACATGAATTTTCGATAGCTCTCGCTTTTAAAAGTGTGTCCCAAGCTGTAATTCTTGCTTTTGGCCAGTTGGCCACAAAAAAAATTACATCATAGGCTACCTCTGTATTTCTGCTCCAAACAGGAAAACGAAGGTCGTAACAAATTTGTGGTTTTATACGCCAGCCGTTTAATTCAAAAATAGGAGCAATTTTCCCTTGAGTAAAATGGGTATGTTCATCGGCCATTCTAAATAAATGGCGTTTGTCGTAATGTGTATAATTTCCATCAGGTGTAACCCAAAATAACCTATTAAAATAGTTACTACTTTCTTTTATAATTAAACTTCCGGTTACAACAGCACCCGAACGGTGTGCCATTTTTTGCATCCATTGTAACGTAGCTCCATTGGTGTGCTCTGCATTAAGTTCTGTTTCCATCGTAAAACCTGTTGTAAACATTTCTGGCAAAATAATTAAATCAACAGGTGAGGCAATACTATTAATTAGTTTTTCAAGTAGCTTCTGGTTTTTTGTTGGGTTCTGCCAGGCAATATCAAACTGGATGTAGGCAATGCTTAAATCTTGCATAATATTCCCGCTGCTTGCACTAAGGTTTTATCTGATTTGGCAAAGCACATTCTCAGGTAATTAATATGTTCGCCATGTTCGTAAAAAACAGAGGCTGGAATAGTAGCAATGCCATGCTCTTTGGTCATCCATTCTGCCATTTCAGTATCGGGTTTATCACTTATTTTATCGTAACTAAATAATTGAAAATAAGTACCATAACAGTGGTGGGCTTCAAATCTTGAGCTCGATAATAGTTGAGCAAACGTATCTCTCCTTTCTTGGTAAAATTGAGGTAAGGCTAAATAGTTTTGTTCCTCTTGCATATACTTTGCAATGCCATATTGCACAGGAGTGTTGGTGCAAAACACATTAAATTGATGCATTTTGCGTAATTCTTTTGTGATTTCTTTGGGAGCAACCATATAGCCGGTTTTCCAACCAGTGGCATGAAAAGTTTTGCCAAACGAAAAAATGGCAATACCCCTTTCGAGTATAGCAGGATATTTAAGGATGGATTCATGCTTTTTATCATCAAAAATAATATGCTCATACACTTCATCACTTATTACATAAATAGCATGTTTTATAACAAGCGATTCTAATTTTTGCAAATCGGCTTTGCTTAAAACAGCCCCCGTAGGATTGTGCGGTGTATTTATAATGATGGCTTTCGTTTTTGGAGAAATTGCATTTTCAACCTCTTGCCAATCAATGCCAAAAAAGGGTGCTCTAAGTTCTAAATGGATTGGAATGCCTTTGTTTAGCTTAATAGTTGGATCATACGAATCGTAAGCTGGATCGAACATAATAACTTCATCTCCTTCATGAACAAGTGCCGTTATCGCTGCATATAGTGCTTGAGTACCACCTGCGGTAATAGTAATTTCAGTATCTGGGCATGTTTTTGTTTGATAAACTCGCTCTATTTTATCTGAAATAGCTTCGCGTAATGCGAGAAGCCCGGGCATAGGGGCATATTGGTTTAGTCCTTTTTGCATGCCTTCATATACTAAGTCAATGAGTGCTGGCGAAACAGGAAAATCAGGAAAGCCTTGTGATAAATTAACGGCATTATAATCGTTTGCCATTTTAGACATTATGGCAAAAATGCTAGTACTTGCGTTGGGTAATTTAGATTGTAAACTCAAGGAATTTTTGTATATTAATTTCCATCAAAATTACAATTTTGAATACCCAATACCCAATACCCAATAAATAGAACGCCCTATTTAGCTAATGGGGCTTTTATCCGGTAATTTGTGCTCACTTTCCCTTTGCTAATGTTAGTAAGTTTCTTTTTTAAGAGTCTCTTTTTAATAGAACTTATGTGATCGGTAAATAAAACCCCTTCGATATGGTCATACTCGTGTTGGATAATACGGGCTTTCATATCATCGTACGTTTCTTGGTGCTCTACCCAGTTTTCATCAAAATAACGAATGGTTAACTCTTCTTTCCTATAAATCACTTCTCTAATATCTGGAATGCTGAGGCAGCCTTCTTCAAAATCCCATTCTTCCCCAACTTCCTGAATAATTTCAGGGTTGATAAATACTTTTTTGAACCCTTTTAGTTCATCTTCCTCATTATCTTCTTCGGCCATGGCGGTTGCATCTATCACAAACATGCGTAAGCTTTTGCCAATTTGTGGTGCTGCTAAACCAACGCCACTGGCATTTCTCATGGTTTCAAACATATCTTCTGCCAACTGCTTTACATCAAAGCTGTCTTTTTTAATATCTTTGCCTCTTTTTTTAAGTACGGGGTCTCCGTAAACAATAATGGGGTATATCATCTTTTAAACGACTGCGACTCTATAAACGACTGTAAAATAATGGTGGCGCTTACTTTGTCTATATTCTCTTTTTTTCTTCTATCTTTTTTTGTGGATCCACTTCTTATCATAGCATCTAACGCCATTTTGGAGGTAAACCTTTCATCGTGCAAATGTACATCGTGTTTAGGAAAAGTTTTTTTTAGTAGCACAACAAATTTATAAACAGCATCGGTTGAGTCGGTTTTTTGTGAGTTTAGATTGAGTGGCTCCCCCACTATAAAAACTTCTACTTCTTGTGTTTTGCAGTAATTGATTAAATAATTAATAAGCTGTTTAGTGGGCACTGTTTCTAGGGCAGTAGCAATTATTTGCAAAGGGTCGGTAACGGCTAAACCTACTCGTTTAAGACCGTAATCGATGGCTAATAATCTGCCCACTTAATTTAGGTGAGCTTGTTTTTCAATAAGTTTATTTACTTCTTTTTCAAGCAGTAATGCCTTAGGAAAAAGTACCTCGTTCTCAATTCGAGCATGGATAATGAGGGCTTTTTCAAAAGATTGTAACTCCGAATAAATCACTTTCAATAAGACTGGTGCTCCTTTTCCACAAAGGTAATCATTCGTTAATTTTCGAATACCAAGCATCACATCATCTTGCTCATGATGCTCTTCGGAAAGCTCTTTTATCGAGTTCTTTTTTAAACTAAAAAACACTTTTGAAAAACATAATTTTCCTTTAATGGCATAATCAATATCCTGTATATATTTAAAAGTGGTTGCTTCTTCTTCATGGATATGTGCAATAAAATCTTCCACAAAAAGTGGAAACAACATACGTATATCATTTATTACTGAAGGCTCATCATTGGCAGGGTAGCTATTAATAAGTTTAGCCAAATAGGGTAATGTGTGCTTTATAAAAGAAAAATGTTTGTGATTGAGGTAACTTATTACCAAGTCAACAGGTAATCCCATTAAATACTGTAGATGCTCATAATCTTCTTCGATTACATCTTCGAGGCTGGCAATTATAAGCTCAGGCTTTAGTCCTTTTTGTAGGCAAACTTCTGCTAAACTATGCTCAGGGTAATCGTAAAAATTTATGCCAAAATGATGGAGCACCGAAGCAAACACATAGTTTTCTTCAACTAATTCTAATATTCTTTTTTTCTTTAATCCCACAGTATGTATCGCTTCTAAACAAATATAATCAACCTTGGTTCTTGATGAGCGTTTTTTGAAAGAATATTTTATTTATAGATGAATACAAGTCATCAATGCAACTTTTGGGTTAAATAATAATTGATTCATAGTTTAC
>CAZGDC010000052.1:0-9270 GCA_964524405.1 uncultured Roseivirgaceae bacterium | reverse complement strand
AATACAAGTCATCAATGCAACTTTTGGGTTAAATAATAATTGATTCATAGTTTACAACTTTCGCTAGTACTTATCCTCATATTGTAGTGCAACGTAAAATAGCTTAGCCAATATAATTTACGTTGGTAGCCAATAACTCTACTTTATTTATGGAAAAGATTCCTCCACCCTGTTGACCCTGTTGCGGAATGACTTTCTTTACGAGGGTAGCTTTTAGTTTACCAAATCTTTATAAATAGCATACCTTTTTTTGATTTTTTTTACATAATTAACAGGCTCCTGCCCTCGGCAATAGCCCAGTTTTACTACAGGATTATTGTAATATTTTTTAGTGGAAAGTAAAGCAAGGTAATGGCTTACTTCTTCCCAATTATCTCTATTGCCCCCAAACTTTGTAACCAAGGCTCTAGCATCAATAATATGCCCTGGCCCTGCATTATAACTGGCCATTACAAAACTTTTTAGGTCTGTGGTGTCTTTCATATTACTGACCCAACGTTTTTCTAGCTTAATTAAATAATCGGTGCCCCCTTTTAGGCTTTGAACAGGACTGCTGCGATCTTTAACGCCAAAACTGGCAGCTGTTGCTGGCATTAATTGCAATAAACCTTGTGCTCCCATCCATGATTTTGCCTTTGGGTCGAAATGTGATTCTTGCATTACCATAGAGGCTAGCAGTAACCAATTCCAGCCTAAACGAGTGGCATTTGCTTTTATTAAATCATCATACGGAGAGAGACCCTTTTTGCCCGAATGAGAAGTATAATTTTCGTTGGCAATAGCATTTATACTTCGGGCTGATAAAAAATATTTTTTATATAAAATATTAATCAACCCCGATTTTTGTGCTTTTTTTATGTTTTTATTGAGCGAATCGAGCAATACAGGCGAGGTTTTTCGAACCGCCCAAGCAATACGGGTAGGAAAACTTATGGGTGTGGCAAAATCTATGTTTTTATAATGAAAAGAATTGGCGTGGGCTAAATTTTCATCGGCTACGGTATAGTCGTATTGACCGATAGATACTCTTCGTATCATTTCATCAGATTCTACGGAGGCTGAGTCTTCGATAATTTCTATTTCACCACCAATTTGTTTTTCTAATGATTTTAACGTTTCGATGTAGGAAGATGAGTTAAGTACGTGAACCTTTTTTCCTAATAAATCCACTTGGTTACGAATAAGAATCTTATTCATTTGGTGCGGGTTAATTTTACGCCATCCTTCTGGTTTACGTTGGATAAGCATTTGTCGTACTGTTCGATAATGATTGGTAAAGCTTACCTCTTCTTTTCTTTGAGGTGTAATGGTTAGGGGGTATGCAATTAAATCAATTTCGCCTCTTTGTAGTTTAGAAAATGACTCTTTTATGCTTGGCTGGATACTAATTTTTAAATCAACCCCCATATTTTTGGCATAGCGTTTTAGTAGCTCGTACTCAAACCCCATGGGGTGGCCTTTATGTAAAAAATAAGTGGTGGCACTATAATCAACGGCTACTCGTAGCTCATTTCGTTCTAAAATATCAGGAAAATCTATTTTTACGGCTTGTAAGTTAGTCGTTTGATTTTCTTCTTCTCTATTTATTAAAGATGTGTTAGTACAAGAAATAAGTAGCACACTACTTAATAATGCGTATTTTAATTTAAACCAACTCATCTATTAAATTTAGGATGTCGCATCAATTTAATATTAAATATAAGAATAAATAGCAAAAAAAAGAGCCCCAATGGGGCTCTTTTTTTACTATTTATTTAGATTAAGGCTAGAATGAGTACCTAACACCTACTTGCATTTGCCATCTTGAGCTGCTTACACCTGCATCATCAATGGTTATAAAATCAGCTAATTCATCTCTATCAACATTATACGTAAATTCAGGAGTTGTGCCATCAGCTTGAAATCCATCAAAGTCAATTAATTGAACCGTGCCAAAATCAGAGAAGTATCTTCTGCCCCAATTTTTGTTTAGCAAGTTGCCAAAATTAAAAATATCAAAGGTTACTTGAAGTGTATGTTTTGTATCTCCGCTTTTAATATAAAAATCTTGTGCTATTTTTAAATCTAAAATGCTCATAAACGGAATTCTAGTTGCATTTTTTTCTGCATAATCGCCTCTTCTAGAATTTAAGTATTTATCGTTGGTAATGTAGCTGTCTAGTGCCGCCCATTGTTGAGCCGCAGTCACTGTACCTCCATCACTATCTGTATAATCTACTAAATTAATATCTGTTGAAGACGTAGGAATATATAGTTGATTCCTCTCTCTTGAATCTTCATTATTAAGAGCTCCTCTATCGTTATAAACGTACGTAAAAGGGTTGCCTGATTGAGCATTATAAAATATAGATATGGTGGTAGCCATAGAGTTAAGGTATTCAAATCTTTTAGATCCATACGCAATAAATCTTGATCCCATAGAAAAATCGGAACGACCATTTGGTGCAAAATTTCTGCCTTCTACGCCATAAACACCTCTCCATTGAGAGGAATTTTGAGAGGATGTTCCTTCAAATACCGCATGGGCATCTCCATAGGTATAGGCTACAGAGCCAGAAAACCCTCTGTCAAACGTTTTGGTTAATTGTCCTGTTACATTAATGGTATAACCTTCGCTTGTGTTAGACCCAAGTATAACTCTAGTAAACGTGTCGTCAATTTCATCTCTTCTATCATAAATTGGTCTATTATCTCCGGTACCTGTTAGGTTAGAGGTTGAAGGGCGTAAGTTAAGGTTTTCATAAAACACATTATTCAATGTTTTAGACCAAATAACTTCGGCAGTTCCTACCAAGCCCCAAGGTAATTGTTTATCTATAGCAATGCTAGATCTTAGCAATTGAGGAAATTTAAAATCTTCCGCAAATAAATCAATTTGACCTGACCCTGGATCTCCTGCAGGTAATGGAATATCTCCTCCACTCGTTGGTTGGTTAAATGGGTCTGGCTCAAATCTGCCACCTGTAGCGTTTGCTATGCCTCCTACGGTTCTGCCGTTATTATTATACATACCTCCAGGCCATACAAAAGGTATTCTACTTGTAAATATGCCCAAACCACCACGTATTTGAATATCATCGTCTCCGTTTACATTCCAGTTAAATCCTGCTCTTGGCGAAAACATTATTGCTGGTTTGGGAGCTGACCCTACGGTTGCGCCTTGTAAATCGTACCCTGCGGCTTCTAACATTGGGATGGTTGTTTCATTAAAATACTGATTGCTTGCGGGGGCAGTTGTAAATACTGGAATATCTACTCTTATGCCAATATTTAACTTAAAGTTTTCAGTGGCTTGTATTTCATCTTGCGCATAAAATGCGAGCTGCATGGCACGAAACTGGGCTGCTGCTGCTGTTCCATTTCCTGTAATATTATCAACTAACGAGTAACTTCTATCAAAATCAATAAAGTCGTTATTTGCGTTGTCCATAAATTCGTTAAGGCTTCCATATCTGTATGCGCCAAAATTTTCTCGAATAAATACGTTATTAATATCGAAAAACTCAAGGTGTGTACCAACTGTAAAGGTGTGTTTTCCTTTGTAAATATTTACGTTATTAGTAATGGTAAATACTTTTTGCTCTAAGAAATTGGCTGTAGAAAAACGCTCGCTACCCAATCTAATACTACCTGATCCATCATCAATTCGCACATAAGGGAAAGCCTGCCCAACGGGGTCTCTATCATCTTTTACATGGGTGTAGCCTATAATAAGATTATTTGACATTTTATTTCCAAAGCTACTTTTTAATTCTAATGCGGATGAATTAGTTACTGATGGAAAAAAAACACCTGAATTACCAAAATTAATAGTGTTTGCACTTGAGCCTCCAGGGTTCGTTGAAACGCCTTTGGTAAAGCTATGGCGTAATGTTAATTTATGGTTTTTATGCAAATTAATATCAAACCTAGCAATAATTTTAGTGCCTTGTAGGGTTCTCATTTGGTCTCTATAGCCTCCTGCATCGTATCCATATTCAGATTGCAAGAAATTAGATAAGCCATCTAAATCTGCGGCTGTTGAACTTCCTTGGTATTGACCAATATCGAAAGGCCTAGGGGTTTGGTCGTTTTGTAGTTCTGCGTTTAAGAAAAAGAACGCCTTATTTTTAATAATAGGGCCTCCAATTCTAAATCCATAGGTTTGAGCTGTAAACGGATCTAATCGTTCTCTCTCTAGGGCTTCATCGTCAACGGGAGTTTGTCCTGCCAATGTTTCATTTCTAAAAAAGTAATACGCAGAACCTTCAAATTTGTTAGAGCCACTTCTAGTAACGGCATTAATTCCACCTCCAGCAAAACCACCCATGGTAATATCGTAAGGGGCAACTACTACTTGAATTTGATCGATGGCATCAATACTTATAGGAGAAATGCCCACTTGACCACCATTAGTGCCCGAAGAAGCTAAGCCAAATACATCATTATTAACAGCTCCATCAATATAAATAGCGTTAAACCTATTATTAATTCCTGCAATGGAAAGTCCTCCTCTGGCAGTACTTGCTTGTGGCGTAAGTCTTGTAAAATCATCTAAACTTCGATTAACAGTAGGGCCTGTTGCAATGGCATCTTTATTAATAACGGTACTAGCTCCAGTTCTGTTTCCATCAAATATTGCTCCTGCGGTAACAACAACTCCTTCTAGCTCTACTACATCTTCAGCCAAAGATAAGTTTAGTCTATACACTTGACCTAGGTCTAAAAATACGCCTTGTCTAATTATTGGATCAAATCCAATAAACGTTACCGTAACGGTGTAAGGGCCGCCAACATTCATATTACTGATTCTAAACAACCCATCTGCATCTGTTACTTGCCCAAACTCTGACCCAGTTGGCGTATGCACAGCAATAATAGTTGCCCCAGGCAGTGGACTGCCTTCCTTGTCGGTGATTTTACCATTCATTGCTGAAGTGGTAACACCTTGCGAAAATGCTAAACTTGAAAAAGCCAGCATACACATCATTAGTAGATTTCTCTTCATTCTTTTTAGGTTTAATTGATTATTATTAAAAATTTATTTTTTACAAAAGTGAGATGAATTACATCATTCATTTAAAGTAGCATGTTATGGTTTTAATATGAATATGCGAAGGATAGTAACATAAACTTAATATACCAACAACCATTGGTTTTCAGTATGCAATAGAAACAAAAATTAAGGTTACAACAAACTATTTATTAAAATAAATTACGCAAAATTGGTTAGGTGCAAATCAACAGTATATTATTAATACTCATTTATTTAAGTATGGTAAATGGCTATGATATAATCTAATAAAATTATAGTTTTATAATTACCTATAACTCCAATTTTTATAATGAAGAAGCCCTTAGTATTGGTTATGGCGGTTGATAGCCCAACCAAAATTAAATTATTTTTATAGTTAGCAATTTTTTATTATCTGATAAACATATATTGCTATTTGCTAAAAACTCAAAGAAAAACGTCATTTTGTAGTGCAACGGATAATTTTTTGCCACTTATAGTAGCTGGTACATGGCAAAAATCTCCATAGGAGTCCTTCGCGACCTTTTAAATGACTTGTAAGAGTGGTTTTAATGGAATGTTAAGCATTTTTATTCTTAGATTTCACCTGTTCACCCAAGAGTCATTCCGGCTAAAAAAAGTGCCTTTTTTCGCTAAACTTTAGCTATTTTTAGTACCATAGCGGTGCTATGCTAAGAAAAATAAGCTTCGTTTATCAAAAAAATCAACTGCTTTTATCTCGAAAGCACCTCGGCTGAATAGGTGCCTTAGATTCCTATAATTAGAAAAAATAATAAGCCGGTTGTTAAATACGCTACAGGAATAACTCCAAGTACCAATAGTACCGTTCGAACGTTGGACTTTTTCTTATCTTTTAAGTAAACACTTTCTATCGTAAGCGAATCAATAGGTGTTTTAAATCCTTCACTTGTATCAATGTAGGCCCGATTTGAATAAACAGCTCCAACTCCATAATATACATGTTCATTTAGCTCAATATTCTTATACTTATAAGTAACCCCATCCGAGTCAACCAGTTTTACTTTCCCCATATTAACAACCTCGCTTAAGGTGGCTGGGCGTTGATATACTACGCAGTTTTGCAATAAAATAGCAAAACATATTAATGACTTTATTAATATGGCTTTATTCATAATTATGATTAATAGGGTTTAATAGGATTTATAGGTCATCAAATACCTGGTTATTAATGGCATACATAACTAGCCCTGCCACATTTTTAGATCCTGTTTTTTCCAACAAATTACGCTTATGGGCATCTACCGTTCTATTGCTTATGAATAATTTATCTGCAATTTCATTATTTGTATGCTCTTTAATAATTAATTCTAACACTTCTTTTTCACGCTCCGTTAGTGGCATATCAACCACCAAATTTGAGTTTTTGGTGTTATTATTCTTCATTAAATTAGCCATTACTACTTCCGTAACTTCGGCACTATAATAAGTGTCGCCATTATAAACGGTTGTAATTGCTTTTTTAAGCTCTTTTTCTGTGCAATTTTTTAACACATAACCACTTGCGCCAGCACCCATCATTTGCTTAATATGCTGATTATCACTCATCATACTAAGGGCAATCACTTTAATCGCTGGCCATCTTTTTTTTAGTTCTTTCGTGCACTCCATGCCATCCATAATGGGCATATTAATATCCATTAATACTACATCCACTTCGGTTTCTTCTATTGTACGAATAGCCTCTTGCCCATGCGAAGCTTCGCCAACAACCTCGTACTCATTATCGCCTTCCATATAAGAACGGATGGCATCTCTAATTAATCGATGATCGTCAACTAATAAAATTTTCATTTATTGGGTGTGTATTTGAAGTGTTATAACTGTTCCTTTACCAACTTCGCTATCTAAGCTAAATTCGGCATTTAACGACCTTGCACGGTTTTCCATGCTATTGAGCCCAAATCTACTTATTTCTTTGGTATTTTTTAAATCAAACCCAATGCCATCGTCTTCAATCGTTAAAATAATAATATCGGGATAGCACATTAATTGAATAGTTACATTTTTAGCTTGTGCGTGCTTCATAATATTATTAACCGCCTCTTGGGTAATTCTGTACAAGCCAAGTTCAGCTGATTTTTCTAATCCCTTTTTTTTATAATTTGTATAAAAATTAAACCGTGTTTCGGTAGCATCTTTTAAGGTTTCAATCATATTTTCTACGGCCAATAAAAACCCAAAATCACTTAACGTAGAGGGCATTAAATTATGAGCAATATTTCGGCTTTCAATAACCGCTTGGTTAATTAACTTATTTAGGTTAATTAACCTTTTTTGTTCTTTTTTACCTAGTAATGAAATTTCTTGATTCACCTTATCCATATTTAAAGCAATGGCTGATAGGGTTTGCCCTAAGGAATCGTGCACTTCTTTAGAAATCCTTGTGCGTTCCCTGTCTTCTGTATTCATAATGGTGGCTATTATTTCTTGCTCTGCTCCTTTAACATTAAGCATATTGCCTAAAAGTTCGCCAAGTGTATCAATTAAATTACGCTCTTCAAATGAGAATTGGCTGCGCGTAAGCATTTCTTTTTTATAAAACACTACTAATTCTCCTTGATTACCATCGTTAATAATAATAGGGGCTTTAATTTTCCATTTTGATTCTTTAAAATTATTGGAAAAAAAATCGCCAAAACTACACGTTATTTTAGCACATGCGATATCGGAATAGAACCACGAAAGAGGAATAAGTTCAACCGCTTTTTGAAGAATTTCTTCGATGGAATTATGTGTATCAGAAGTAAGTTTAGAAACATCATAAAGACAATTCAACGCTTTATTTTGTTCTGCCAAATGAGACATTAATTCTTGACGTTGTTGAATGGCTTTTTTTCTTTCTGAAATATCTCTTGCAAAACCACAAACATAGGTAACTCCTTCAAATTCAAATTGATCTAAACTTACTTCGATAGGAATTTTTTCGCCATTTTTTTTTATAGCTTCTGTTTCAAACCTCATATGAGGATTACTCTTTTTTGCACGCTTAATATTTTTAAGGTAATCGCCATAGTCTTCTGAAACTATTAGTTTGTCGGTGGGCAGTGCTTGAATTTCTTTACTGGTATAGCCTAGTACTTTTAATGTTGTATCATTTACTCTAAATAATCCTTTCCCTGGTTTTCCCCAAAAAGCTAAATCGCTAGAGGCTTCTATGGTATTTAATGCCAACTTAGCCTCATGCTCAGAGGTTCGCAATATTTTATTGGTCTCTTTTAGTTGTCTTGTTTTGCGTTCCACTTGATACCTTAGTAATAAGCTCGCAATTATTAAAATGCCAACTACAACTATTAACGAAAGAACTATTTGCCATAACCATTTAGGTATAACCTCAACAGGACTGCCGATAAAGTATTTTTGTTTTAATAAATAATACAACGAATTTTCATCGCTAATCTGTAGCCTCACTTCTTTGTCAATGGCTTTTTTTATACGTTCAGCATCTACATTACTTTTAGAAACCCCATACCTTAGGCTTAGATGCGAAATCATAATTTGACTTTTAACAACATCGTATTGGTAGGCATTATAGTCGCCAAATATTTTTGATACATAAGCAGCATCTACTGTTCCGTTTTCTGTCAATCGCATAGCTTCGGCATAGGTTCCCACCATATAAACATTTATGTTAAGGCCTAATTCATTACTTAAATCAATAAGGCCGGTGTTGCCGTTTTTATAAAAATAATCGCCATCTAAGCCGGCTACTTTAAGGCCTTTTAAACCCATTATATCATTAATCGGATTTTTTTTGGTGTTCGCATAATAAACCTCGGCCCAAGTAGAGATGATGGACGTTTCATTAAAAACAAAAATAGAGTCACGCGCAACGGAGTGTCCTAAATCTGGTAAAATATCAATAGTATTGGCCTCTAGCATTTCCATGCAATCAGAAAAAGCACATGGGTAATACGTTAACTCCCATTCATTTTTATCCGCCACATGCTGCAATAACTCAATAAAAAATCCTTTTGCTTCTCCGTCTTCCATAAAAGCCATGGGCGGGTTGTCGAATACTCCTACTTTATAAGATTGCGCAAAAATTGATGCGCTTACTACTAAAAGCAGTATTATAATAATAATTTTTTTTATCAAAGTTTTTTATTGAAAGTAAAAACTAAAGTTAATAATCCATTTTGTTAAACCTAAATAAATACGAAGGTTATAAAAAATTAAAGTGTGGCATAAAGCGAAGTAATTTAACCTGCATTATTTACCCTAAAATTGCACCTATT
>CAZGDC010000051.1:0-14244 GCA_964524405.1 uncultured Roseivirgaceae bacterium | reverse complement strand
AAAAAATAACTAATCACTTGGCTTGTTTTGTTTATATAAAAATCGCCTTGATATACCTAAGGCTATAAAATAAGTGTTATTAGATAGGTAGCCTCCTGTAATGTCTATTTGGGTTTCGCTATTAATAAGATAGGTTAAGCCTGTATTAAATTGCTGTACCTTGTTATCATATACGCCTTCAATAAACACACTTGTTTTATCTCCTAACGAATATCCTAACGCTAAAACAGCGTAGTAAATATCGCCTTTGCCAACATTAAATGTACTGCCTAATTTTTCCGTAATTTTTTGCGACCAAGAAACTCTGAAATTAACAAGGTCGAGTTCGCTACCAAAAGAGCCTTGAATGGAAATGCCTGGTTTATATTCATGTTGCTCCCATAGGTTTACTTTGGCACCAATAAAAGAGGAGTTAGCTCCATAGGCAGTAAATAGTCGAATCTCGGCTCTTTTAGAAACAGCTACTCTAAAAAGCCCATCAAATACGGTAGTATCATTCCAAAAAGCAAACCCTTGCTCAAACTGAAAGGTGTTTTTTGAAACGGTATGCGAACTTGTGGAAGTGGTAGGCCGTTCTGTACCAATAGTTCCTTGTGCCAGTAGTAACGTAGGGTTTAGTAAACTAATTACATAAATAAATACCCCAATTACCCCAATTTTTAAATACAGCATATCTAATTTTTAAGCATTTTTATGGAGAACCATCCTAATAATAGAATAACCGTAATCATAACAACCCAAAGCCATATACTATTGGTAAATAAGGCTTCTTGTACTATTTTTTTTTCTTCCTCTACCCTCCTCTCTTGCCCTACATTTAGTGCGGTAATAGTAGCTGGTATATTTTCTTGAAACCTTGTAATATCATACGTAGGCACATAACCTTGTGCATTACCGTACACCAAATAATAAGTGGCAGGCTTGGAAAACCGAGTAATTAAATGATGTGGATTGCCGTGTAACTTAACTCCTGCATAATTAAGTGGCTCATTATCCTTATTATCAATTGTAATTTTAATGTGTTTTAATACTTGGTTAGAAAAATTATGCCCTGCTTTATGGAGCGAACTTAATGTTGCATTAAAAAGGTGCTTATAAAGATAATGCCAACCTGTATTATTTTTAATGCTATCAATGGCATACTCTACCTTAATGGGGCGATAATAATTAATGGAGTCGGTAACTAATACTTTTATAAAAGAAATTGGCATCATTTTGTTTAAGCTTACTAATATATTGGTTTCGTTTTGCTTATCATCCTCCATTACTTTAAATGAACTAATAGCGGGCGAATTATAGAGGCCTTTAATTACCCTTTTCTGCTCCATAGTAGCCTTTTTAAATTGAGGATCTAGTTTTGAGGGTAGTTTTATCCGTAGGTATGCATAGCTTATCTCCTTAAATTCAAGCGTAGTGTATTTATAAGAGGTGTTTTTATTTTTAATTCCTACAATTCTACTTTGTTCAAGAATGGTAAACCATTCTTGTTGGTTATGGCTTCCTTCTAGGGTTACTAACCAATCGAAGTTGGCTTTATTAAAGGAAAGCTCTAGGGTATTAACTACTTGCGGAGCACGTAGTTTAAAGGTATAATAATAAATACCTTTCTTTTTTACCTGATTAATTAAACTAAAATCAACAAGCTGATTATCGTATTTATCTGCTTTGGTTTTTAGTATATAAGGTACTTCAATGGTATCGCCATTTGCTAATATGCCAATAATTCTCACATCCGAAAAGTCGCTATTGAGTTTGCTATACGCATCTGTTGGTATATTAATTGTATGCCAAGTGTCGTTAACTCCTTCTAATGTGCGTTGGTATTTAAACTTAAATTCTTGCGCCATCGCTGCATTTGCAATAAGCAAAAACAAAATAATTAAGCTAACGTTCCACTTTTTATCCCACATTGTATTCCTCATTTTGTTATTAGGTTTTATTATTAACACTTCGGCAATTAACTTGTTAAAAATAAGAGTCTTATGTCTTTACTCTTTTTGTCTTATGTCCGTCTGGTTATTAGTTTCTCCGCTTTTACTTTTGGTATCGGTAATTTCATCAAAAATAAGGTGTTTATACTTATTGTATAAAAACGAAATAAGCAGTAATAAAATACCTAATACCACAAATACAATGGTTTTTGCAATGGTGTTAAGGTGTGATATATCATATAAAAATAATTTAACCAACGTAATGCCAAATAAGCCCATTGCTCCTATTCGTAGTTGTTTATATTTTCTTATCATACCAATTACAATAAGAATTAGTGCATAAACACCCCATAAAATACTAAGTCCTAGTTTGTGCGATTGGGCCGATCCTGCCATATCCATCCAATGAATTAGCTCGCTGCTAAGCAGCCATAAAATGGTAGCATAAAAAACCAAGGCAAATGCCTGCTTTAAATTCACCTTCATAAATGGTTGTTTTATGTAGGTATAACTTGCCAATAATAATGCCCCCACCGATACTAATGAGATATATCGAATGCCAATGTAAAACCACCCATGGGTAAAGTGCTCACTTAATTCTTGTGCTAAATAATCGTGCCGCAATTCGCTAATAAAGTACAAGCCTGAAAATAAAAACATAAGCAATGCAAATGCATTAAAACCTAAATTAACTCTGCCTAACAACCTGTTTTTTAGGTATTTAATGTTAATAAATGAAAGAATAGAAAAGAAGCCAAGCGTATAGATATATGACCATAGAGTCCCTATTTTTTGAATGGAATAGTTCATTTCAGTATAGGTATCTCCATTGCTACCCATAGCCACAATTTCTACTTCGGAACTATAAAATTTATGCTCCCAGTAATACGATAGTTCCATAGAGAAACTCATATATAAAATAATTAAAAAGAACGCTGGTAATGCCATGGCTAGCACACGGTTTAGTGCTTGGTTTTTAATAATAGGCTCTATGGCTTTTACGGATGTATTTATATAATTAATAAGCCCAAACCCAATAACCATTATAATGCCACTTAAAAACTGAAAATTAAAGATTGGTATAAACCCTTCGGTAGCACCGGTATAAAAGAGGTGGTTGTACACCTCGTCCCAATCTTGTAATATGCTTATAAAAGCCATGATCATTAATGGCCAGGCAATTTTTTCGAATAGGGGTATTTGTTTGGTTCTACCAATCCAAAAGAGCAAAGTTGCTTCTCCTATCCATAATAAGGTAACCCAATTACCATTTAACTGAACAGGTATGGCAATGGTTATAAAAGTGAGTACGAGTATTATTATAAGATAAAACAGCTTGCGATCTGCCAATTTTTGCTTTTGAATATACATAGCAAAAACAAAATGAATAATGGCATTAATAAGTGTAAACAGCCCTAGATAATTACCTTCTGCTTGTATATCGTTTAATATATAATAGCCTGTTCCGTAAAAAATGGAAGAATTAGACATAAGAAAAAGAATATCTAACCGCTTAAATTCCTCTTTATTAATAAGCTTATACCCAATAAACACCAAGTAAAACGTAAGGTAGTAGAGGCCTAAAAACAGCAGCAAAGTTGCGAGGTTATCGGTGGTAGTTAACTGCGCATCATAGGCCATTAAATACACCAACCAAGTGAGCACAAAAGCAGTGTAATACAGCGATTTCCAATATTTTTTAAGCGAAACGGCTAAAATACCAACGTTAATAATGGCTACATAAATAAGTAATACAACTACATCGCCTGTGCCATCGCTTAGTAAAATGGGCACGGCATAAGCCCCTACAAAACCAATATGGGCAATTACTTGCCTGTTGTATTTAATAGAAGCAAATGTTGTAAATAGGGTAAGCACCAACATTAACCCAAACGCCATCATTTTAGGAATAAGATCGTAAAAATCATAAGCGGCAAAGGTTAAAAAGTACATAAGAGCCAACGCTCCACTAAGTAGTACTGCGCTAAATTTTTCGTATTTTTCTTTTAATTTTATTGCAAATACGAGCAAGCCTATGGCCATTGCATACCCAATTATAATGCGGGTTAATGGGCTTATTATTTGATTATCAATGGCATATTTAGCACCTATGCCCACGCCTATAATTAAAATAATAATTCCAATTACACTGATAAGGTTTTCGCCTATAAATTTTTCAATGTTTTGTTTAAACTCAGCAGGTACTAGCTGGTTAATTCCTCGTTTTAGAATCGAATCTCTAGCCGGAGGAACAGCCCAAGGCTCGAATGGCTTGGTAGGTGGTACTGCCTCTTGCACTTTAAATGCTGGAACAACGGGTGTTTCTTTTGGAGGAATACTACCTCTAATTTCAGATTTTAGTTGAGTTAATTCTGTAGTAAGCAATTCTTGCCTTTTTGAAAGCTCATCTAGCCTTTTTAATAGATTTTTATTATTGGAGTCTTGGTTGTCCATAAAAAGTAATAAAATAATAGCGTTTACTAACTGGCGTTACGCAAATGGTAGCGCACATCTAGTGTTAAATTAAGTGTAAACTGTCAGCCCAAGTTTTGTTCTTTCCGCTTTTGACTTCCTAAAAAAATATTCACGTAGCAAAGCTATGCTCCTATTTTTTTACTTCGCCAAAAACATAAATAACTTCAACTTAACCACCATTTCACACTTAACTTAACACTAATTGCTAAAATAGAAATTATAGTATAATCAGTAGCCTTTATGTTGAACAAATAATAAAAAATGCGTTGTGTAATCAGGCATCACTATTTGGCTTATGTATTTCGTTAATTCCTTAAAATCCGCTTTATCAACTGCAACTTATGGGTTAATGCATTGGTGGCAGATAAATGAATGCCTTGTTCGGATATATTGTCGATTTTTACTTGCCCACTTGCATGAATTATTTTGCCATCTGCCAAAAGCATGCCTACGTGGTTTATTTTAGTTTTTGTGCCAAAAAAACATAAATCACCAGGTTGTGCATCCTCTAATAAATCAACTTTGGTTCCTTGCAATGCTTGCTCGCTTCCATCTCTGCTAAGTTTATACCCTGCAATTTTAAATATCATTTGAATAAAGCCTGAGCAATCGACTCCAAAAGGGGTTTTCCCTCCCCATAAATAAGGCGCATTAAGGTATTTATAGGCAATTTGCTTAACAAACTCAACCCCCATAACATTACCCATATTATGCGATTCGCCATTAAATGCTAGCTGTTCTTCCATATTAAACAACTCCATAGAAGAGATGGGCAATATGCTGCCAATTAGTATCTGAATTGGTCTTTTATTAAAGAGAAGGCTCGCAGATACATCGGTGCAAATTTTAAAATTAACATCGTTTAAGTGATTAAAATAAGCATCAGAAATCGCATAATGCTGTTTGGTATCAATCCAGCCCAAATATTCGTCAAAATAAATTTCGATTTTTAACCAACGGCCATCGTTCATAGATTCGAGCACCGTGTAATGGTCGCCAAAAAGTAATTGAGTAACCATTTCAGAAGTTTCTGATGGATACGATCGTACAGGTATAATGGCCAAACGACATACGCCTTTATTGTCTTTATTTTCTACTTTCAATAGTTTATCCTCTCTAAGTCTCTTTTTACATCTTTTTCTTTGATGCTATTTCTTTTATCATGTAATTTTTTGCCTTTCCCTAGGGCAATTTCCAGTTTAGCATACCCCCTACCAGAAAGAAATAACCGGGTAGGAATTAAGGTTAGTCCTTTTTCGGATATTTTCTTTTTGATTTTTGCAAGTTCCGATTTATTAAGTAAAAGCTTACGCTGCCTTGTTATCGTATGGTTAAATACGGTACCTTGCTTATACTGGCTGATATGTATATTATATACATAAAGTTCCTCTCGATGAAAAGTACAATATCCATCTTTAAGCACTACTTTTCCTTCTCTAATAGATTTTATTTCGGTGCCCTGCAACACCAAGCCTGCCACGTATTTATCGAGTAGCTCATATTCATACGAAGCTTGTTTATTTCGTATATTAATCGAATTAGAAAACCTTTCTTTTTTTGCCATTTTTATTTAGGGTTGGCTAAACTAGAAAAAATTTTATTTATTCTTTCTTTTTTTAATAACTTTTGACCAGTAGTTGCTTTTGCAATAATTCTTTTATCGGTGCTTACTACTACTGAACAAATCAATTCATTCTTTATAATATCTATTACGGTAGCTTTAAAATGAAGTGTTTGATTTTTAAAGCCAGGTGAAATATGTTCTATGGATAGTTTTGTGCCAACCCCTTCTTCATCTTCCTCTTTTATATTAATTACAAACAACCTGCTTGTCCACTCAATGTATTTTGCTAAGGCAAATGTACTACAAACAGCGTGTACTGTTCCAGCATCAAAGGTGGCTAAATCCTCCGAAGTAACGGTGTGAACAAAGGTTTTTAGTTCGCCTATTTTTAATCGACTCTCCATAATTATGTTTTCATTACCCATTACCCAATTGGCATTCGTGCCAAAGGTCCTACTTCTAGTCCTACAAATTTATTTGCCATGTATTTAAAATGTGCCGTTATGGCAATCATACCTGCATTATCAGTACAATATTTAAAATCAGGAACATATACATTCCAGTCATTTTCAACTTTCATTTTTTCTAGGGCATTTCGCAAGCCAGAATTGGCAGATACACCACCTGCAATTGCAATTTCTTTTATATTGTGTTCTCTTGCCGCTCGTTTTAATTTATTTAACAACATTTTAATAAGCGCATATTGGATACTTGCAGAGAGGTCGTTGATATTTTTACGAATAAAATCAGGGTCGTTTTTTAACTCATCTCTTAAAAAGTATAAAATAGCCGTTTTTATGCCACTAAATGAATAATCTAGCCCAGGCATGGAGGTATGAGGGAAATTAAATTTAGTTGGATTGCCCAATTTAGCATATTTATCAATTAATGGTCCTCCAGGATAGGTTAGCCCTAACATTTTTGCTGCTTTATCAAAGGCCTCTCCTACGGCATCGTCTTTTGTTTGGCCAATAATTTCCATTTGATGATGGCTTTTTACCAACACCAATTGCGTGTGCCCACCACTTACAGTTAAACAAATAAACGGAAAACTAGGCGTAGGTTCGTCTATAAAATGAGCTAAAATATGAGCCCGCATATGGTTTACATCAATCAATGGAATATCTAACGCTAATGCCATTGACTTGGCAAACGAAGTGCCTACTAATAAAGCTCCTAGCAAGCCTGGCCCACGCGTAAAGGCAATAGCACTTAATTCTGAGGGTTTAGTATTGGCCTCTTTCATCGCCTTATCTACTACGGGTATAATACTTTGTTGGTGGGCTCTCGAAGCTAATTCGGGCACTACTCCTCCATATTCTTGATGAATGGATTGCGTAGCAACTACATTATTAAGAACTTTGCCGTCTTTAATAATAGCTGCCGAAGTTTCGTCACACGAAGATTCAATGGCAAGAATTATAATGGACATGTAGAGATGCTATTCATATTTTGTATTTACTTGGTAGCAAAGTTTATAGTTTAATCATTCTAATAATCATTTTCTAGGATTAATTTGAAGCAAAAAAATAAAATACGATTTAAAAAAGCATTTCTAAAGGCAATAGCCATTTTGGTTATTAATATATTGTTTATGTTATTTTTTCTTCAGTTATCAAGCGTTCAAACCTATTTAGGCAGGCTGCTTACACGCAGTATATCAGCAAAAATAGGATATGACATCACTATTAAAAAGGTTGATATAGATTGGCTTGATATAATTAAATTAGAGGATGTTAACATAAAAGATATTGCTTCTAATGAAATGATTACCATTAAAGAGGTAATGATTAATTATAGATTTGCTTCTTTATTTGATGATTATGGGATTTTTATCGATCAAATAAAATTACATAACCCTGTTTTAAACTTACAATTAAACGACAGCACAACGCTAAATATTACTTCGTTTGTTGCTGCTTTAAAAAAAGCGTACTCCTCTAAAAAAGGAAAATCGAACAACCTGCTTATTATCCATCAGATAAAAATTGAGAATGGCTATTTTTTATATAATAACACAAGCCGCCCTTACCTACCCAATAGGTTTGATTATAACCATTTTGGATTAGATTCAATCGAATTAACCGCTAGTAATTTAATGGTGATAGCTGATACATTTAGGCTGCATATCGAGCATTTATCTTCCATAGAAACCTCTACTCAGTTGCCGATTAAATCGTTAAGTACCCATTATGAAATTAGTAATACCCACATGGTTTTTGATAAACTAGATCTTAAATTGGGTAACTCTATTATTAAAGATTCTATTGTGTTAAACTATACTAAAATGACCGATTTGAATCATTTTGTAACCAACGTTTATATAAATGCTTATGTTGATAAAATAAAACTAAGTAGCCATGACCTTGCCTATTTTGCGCCTTATTTTGCTCATATTAACGACACTATTTATTTTAAAGGGGCTGTAAAGGGCTATATTAAAAACTTTAATGTAAATAGGTTTAAACTTCAGTTTGGCACACAAAGCAGCCTAGAAGGTGATGCTTATTTTGAAGGATTGCCTGATGCGCTGAATACGTTTATCGATTTAAAAATTAAAAAATCGAAACTTCATAAACCAGATCTGTCTATTTACATTCCTGCAAAATCGTTCCAAAAATATTACCCCATAGATGCGGCCCAGGTAACAGGAACATTTACAGGCTACCCCAAAGACTTTGTGGCTAGGGCTTCTTTTACAACAAGCATTGGGTTTGCTCAAACAGATTTGAACTTAAAAATTGACGAAGACCCACGAAAATCAAAATACAGCGGATCAATTAAGCTAAAAAGTTTTGACCTTGGCAAAGTATTAGGTGCATCGCCCTTCGTAGGCAGGGCAACACTTACTAGCAAGATTAAAGGGCGTGGGTTTACACAATCAAGCGCTAATTTTAACCTAGAAAGTACTATTGATTCCGTTGTTTTTAATGGCTACAAATACACTAATATTAGCACAAACGCTCATTTTTCGGAAGAGCTTTTTGATGGAACTCTTACCATTAACGATCCCAATATTATCTTTAATACCACAGGCGTAATAGATTTTAGACAAAACCGAAATACGATTAAACTTACAGGAGCATTAGAAAATGCACGGCTAGATATACTCAACATTCGAGCCGATAGTTCTACATTATCTGCTAAATTTAATGCAAATGTAAAGGGCATAACATTAGATAGCATCATAGGCATAATTGAGTTTACAGAGCTAAAAGCCACAAATAAAGGGCATTCGTACCAAGTTAATAACCTATACCTTAGGTCTGAAATTAATAATAATAAACGATTAATTGAACTTTACTCAGATAGAGTTAAAGCTACAATGGAAGGCAACTTTAAACCTACTGTTGCTTTTAAAGACCTAGCTTCAATTTGGAAACAGCACCTTATTAAATTTAGAAATAACTCGATAGAAATAGCCGATTATTATAAGCAACTAGATATACAGCCTCATAATTCTACCATTAATTTTGAAATTGAATTACAAAATATAAACCCACTATTAAATCTATTCGATCCACTTATTTATTTATCTAAAAACACTAAAATTTCGGCTAATTTAATAACAGGCAAACAGCAAAACTTGAGTTTTTTATTTAATAATGATACTATCATATACAACCACAACCTGCTGATAGGCAATTATATAAGCATAAATTCTGAATTATCCACTGCTGAGCGAACGCAACTAATTAACTTAAAAATTAATTCTAATACGCAAAAACTTCGTAGCGGTGCTACCCTTGATAGCCTAGTCATATCAGCAATTTTAGACCATGATTCTATTGATTTTAATATTCATATTCAACAAAATTTAAAGCAAAATGTGCATCAAGTTAATGGGCTTATTGCTTTTAAGCATGACACGACCCTACTTACCATAAAAAAATCTCAAATTCAAGTATTAAACCAATCTTGGCATATCAATAAAAACAATCTTATCACATTTACTAAAAATAATGTTCACCTATCCGATATGAGCATAAACAGCGGCACCCAATCTATTTATGCGGCAGGCGATATTTCAAAATCGACCGATGCTCCGATACTCATAAAGATAGAAAATGTTGATATGAATAATTTTGATCCATTATTAACCAATAAATTAGGAGGTATTATTAATGGGAATGCAATAATATCGAAGCTATTTACAACGCCTTTAATAGAAACAGCCTTTAAAATTGATAGCTTTCGGGTGGATGGATATCATTTTGGCAATATCGAAGGAATTAGTGATTGGAATCAGAATAAAGAGCATTTTGATGTAAATTTTTATATAGAAAAAGGCCAAAGTAAACGAATTAACATAATGGGATCTTACAATCCATTAGGCAATTTTAATGCACTTAACTTAAACGCTGACCTAATTAATTTAGATCTTAATTTAGTGGAACCATTTACCAGCCTCTTTACCAATATTAGCGGAAATGTGTCGGGCAATATTAAAATAAAAGGGGCTCTTTTTGAACCAAAATTGAGTGGTTATGGGCGAATTAATAATGCAAATCTTACCATTGATTATTTAAATTCAAAACTAAATGCTGAAGGGCAATGGCGGCTAGACTCTAATGTGATAGAACTAAATAACATACTTATAGCAGACAATAATAGTGGTAATGGTGTTTTAAATGCTACGTTTAGCCATCAAAATTATAACGCTTTTACGATGAATTTAGAAGCTCGTTTCGAGAAGTTAAAAGTGCTAAACACATTGGCAAAAGACAATGACTATTTTTATGGAACAGCTATAGGAACAGGCAGTGTAACTATTAATGGACCCTTTAGTAACTTAGTTATCACTACGAAGGCTAAAACCGAAAAAGGAACTAAATTTTATATTCCGTTAAGTAATAGTAAAACGGGGGTTAATACAGAAGATTTTATTTCCTTTACAAATTTTACTAGCGTAAATGATAAAGCAGCAATTAAAGTGGCTGAAGTTGTTGACGTTGCTGAAAAAGTTCAATTAAAAAACGTAACCGTTAACCTAGATTTAGAAATTACACCAGAGGCATACGCTGAAATAATTTTTGACCTTACGGCAGGCGATATTATTAGGGGCAATGGAACAGGAAATTTAAGTTTAGGTATTGATACAAAAGGAAAGTTTACAATGCTTGGCGACTATGAATTTACAGAAGGAGCTTATAATTTTACGATGTATAATATTGTAAACAAGGAGTTTAAGATTAAGCCTAAAAGTAATATTATATGGTCAGGCGACCCCTATTTAGCAAAAATGAAAATTGCTGCTTTTTATGAAATAAACACTTCTTTAGCACCTATAATTGATACATTATACCATGATTTGCCAGAGGTAAAAAGAATTTATCCTTCTAAAGTATTGCTCGATTTAAATGGCCCTTTATTATCACCAGAAATTGGTTTTGATATTATTATTGAAGATTACCCGCGATCAAATGTTAATATTGATACCGAAGTGCAAGCTTTCTTAAATAGGATCCATAACGATGAACAGGAAATGAATAGGCAAGTCTTTAGTTTACTTGTATTTCGTAATTTTTCTCCTCCCAATTCATTTTCTGCAGGCGGAACGCTAGGCAGTAGCGTATCTGAATTTATGTCTAACCAACTTAGTTACTGGATAAGCCAAGTAGATGATAATTTAACAATAGATCTTGACTTGAATGATTTAGATGAAAATGCGCTAAAAACGTTCCAACTAAGAGTATCTTATGCCTTTATGGATGGCAAATTAATTATTACAAGAGATGGCGGGTTTACAAATCAAAATCAGAAAGCTACATTAGCCAGTATTACGGGAGATTGGGTTGTAGAATACCTTCTTTCGCAAGACGGAAAACTAAGAGTTAAACTTTTTAAACGAACAAATTACGATCAATTATCTTCCTCAACAGGAAGAGATGATGAGCTGATAAGTGGAGGATTTAGTTTATTATTTACCACTAGTTTTGATAGCCTAAAAGATATTTTTAACAAGAGCAAATCGGAACAACCTGATAGAAAAAATACTAATTTCAAGAAAAATGAAGCCCTAAAGCCCGAAGACGAGGTAAACATTCCCTAATAGTTGGTATTAATTACTATCTTGAGCAAAAATTTATTATGCAAGTTATTCAAGTTGTAAAAACGTATGCCGAATCTATCGGAGTTAAATTCTCTACCTATGACGATTCAAAAGCGGCTGTTGTTATTCCTATTGGCCAACATCGACATCAAACGGTATTGGCAGAATTAAAAAGTGTTAATGGAATTTTTTACATAGCATTAACTTCAAAAATTAGTAATAAGAGCGCAATAGAAGATGTTGATATATATGAAAAGCAAAAAAACCTATTGTTTGGTAAATTGGTTATTGAAAAAGATCACCTCGAAATAAAAGCCTACCTTGAAGAAAAAATGTCATCAGCACTTATTGCAGAAATTTTTAATGAAATTGCTGCTTTTGCCGACATCTATGAAAATCGATTTACAGGAAAGGATATTTATTAATGAATGAACAATTGATAATGTTCAATTATTAATTAAAAATTCAAGTATTAGCAATACCCTCCTCTCCAATTAATTTTATTAAATTTGCAGTGCAGACCGCCTTATCGCCCCGAAGTATTTCGGGGAGGAAAGTCCGGGCAACATAGAGCAACGCACTTCCTAACAGGAAGGGCTTCCTGATTAATTGGGAGGAACAGATAGTGCAACAGAAAATATACTACCCTCCTACGCCAAGGCTACGGAGGGAAAAGGTGAAAAGGTGGGGTAAGAGCCTACCGCTTTGGTGGTAACATCATTGGCAGTGTAAACCTTGCGTGTTGAAAAATCAAATAGGTGCTGTCTCCGACCTAGTGTCGGAGCTAATCGGCTCGGTTAGCCTTTTGCAGCATGGGTAGATTGCTTGATCCCCGCAGTGATGTTGGGACTAGATAAATGATAAGGGCCCCGAAAACTCGGGGTACAGAACCCGGCTTATAGGTCTGCATTTTTTTACAATTGTTAATTGACAATTATTAATTAATTACAAAAAAATGGCCTCAATACTAATTGTAGATGATGAAAAGAGTATTCGTTTTGTTTTAAGAGAAATTTTAGAAGATGAGAATTATAAAGTAGATGAAGCTGCTGACGGAGTTGAAGCCCTAAAAAAGCTAACTTCTAATACGTACGATGCCGTTTTAAGCGACATAAAAATGCCTAAAATGGATGGCATTACCCTCTTAGAAAAAGCCATTGAACAAGGTGTGGATACACCCTTTATTATGATTTCGGCACACGGCACTATTGATACTGCTGTGGATGCTACCAAAAAAGGTGCATTTGACTTTATTGAAAAACCACCCGATTTAAATAGGGTATTACTAGCCGTTCGAAATGCGGTTGATAAAGAAACCTTGGTAAAAGAAACCAAGGTGCTTAAAAAGAAAATAGCTAAATCTACTTCCATTATTGGCAACTCTGCCCCTATTAAAAAAGTATTCGAAACCATTGATAAAGTAGCACCATCAGAAGCTAGAGTGCTTATTACAGGGCCTAATGGATCTGGCAAAGAGTTAATTGCTAAAGCATTGCATACGAATAGTGCCCGAAGTAAAAATCCTTTAATTGAGGTAAATTGTGCTGCTATACCTAGTGAATTAATTGAAAGCGAATTGTTTGGGCACGAAAAAGGTGCGTTTACCTCTGCCATAAAACAGCGAATAGGCAAATTTGAACAAGCCCATAATGGCACCTTGTTTTTAGATGAAATTGGCGATATGAGCCTAGCCGCACAAGCGAAAGTGCTTCGTGCCTTGCAAGAAAATGTGATTACACGCGTAGGTGGTGATAAAGAGGTTAACGTAAATGTGAGGGTATTTGCTGCCACCAATAAAAATTTAAAAGAAGAAATTGCCCAAGGTAGTTTTAGAGAAGACCTTTACCACCGGCTTAGTGTAATTATTATAGATGTACCTGCACTAAACGAGCGCAAAGAAGATATACCGTTACTTATAACCCATTTTTTACAATTGATTGCCAAGGAGTATGGTGCACCTGCTAAAACGATGGAGAGTGCAGCTATTAAGCTTTTACAAAAGCATAATTGGACGGGCAATATACGTGAGCTACGTAATGTGGTTGAAAGGCTAATTATTTTAGGAGGGACAACAATTACAGCACAAGACGTAGTCCAATTTGGGCATATTTAGGCACTGTTAAAAAATAAATGCTTCGAATTTGACGCAGAAATTTTGTTTGTATTTGAGGCAAAAAACCTAAGCATAGCTATGGTTCTGTTTTTTAACGAAAAAGACAGAC
>CAZGDC010000050.1:0-14253 GCA_964524405.1 uncultured Roseivirgaceae bacterium | reverse complement strand
TTGCTTGTGTCCAACGCTTAGGCACTGTTAAAGAATAACTACTCCTTTTTTACTAGCTCTTTTGTCTGTCTTTTTTGTTAAAAAACAGAACCATAGCTATGCTTAGGTTTTTTGCCTCAAATACAAACAAAATTTCTGCGCCAAATTCGAAGCATTTATTCTTTAACAGTACCTTACTATAAACTTCAGTAGGGACTTTAAAGATACAAAATTTTGATAACCCACGTAGGAAAAATTTTAAATTCCGAAATTTCGGAATCAGAATAATACGTAGTCAAATTGAAAATTTGACGGGGCTTGCTAAAAGAACTAAACTTAGCGCTTAACCACAAAAAACCTATTGAGCTTATAGATTGTTAGCCTTTTTATTAATTAATACCTTAAATCTGCAAGGCACTTCGTAATGAAAACCTTTTTTTATAAAGGATAAAATTATTGAATACCGTTTGTAACAGCATATTTTAAACTTATTTTTAATCTATGAAACTTAATAATAATAGATTTAGTACGCAAAATGTGGATTTACTTCAAGTTGCGGAAAATTTTGGTACGCCTTTGTATATATACGATGCAGAATCAATTAAGTCGCAATACACTAAACTGATTAATGCTTTTCCGAAAACAAAAATCAAACTAAAATATGCCGCTAAGGCGTTAACTAACCTATCTATATTAAAATATATACGTAGCTTGGGGGCGGGCCTTGATGCTGTATCTATTCAAGAAGTGGAGTTAGGCATGATGGCAGGCTATAAACCAGCAGAAATAATGTACACCCCCAATGGGGTTTCTTTCGATGAAATTATTGAAGGAGCCGATTTAGGAGTGATGCTAAACATTGACAATATTTCCATTTTAGAGCAATTTGGGAATAAATATCAAAGTTCTGTTCCTGTATGTATTCGCATTAATCCACACTTAATGGCAGGTGGAAATCACAAAATATCAACGGGGCATATCGATTCAAAATTTGGTATTTCCATTCTGCAAAAACGACATTTATTACGGGTTATAAAAACCTATAATATAAATGTTATTGGCATTCACATGCACACGGGTTCCGATATTTTAGATGCAGCCGTATTCTTAAATGGTGCCGAGCTATTGTTTGATGTGGCTAGAGAATTTAAAAACATTGAATTTATAGATTTTGGTAGTGGATTCAAGGTTTCCTATCACGAATCGGATATGCAAGTTGATGTGGCAGATTTAGGAGAAAAAATAAGTGTCGCTTTTAATGCTTTTTGCAAAGAATATGGAAAAGAGTTACAGCTATGGTTCGAGCCTGGCAAGTATTTAGTAAGTAATTCAGGGGTGTTATTAGCCAAAACAAACGTGGTTAAAACTACGCCAGCAACTGTTTTTGCTGGGGTTGACTCTGGGCTAAACCATCTTATAAGACCCATGATGTACGATGCATATCATGATATTATTAATATATCAAATACTCAGGGCACAAAGCGTGTTTATACCATCGTAGGCTACATCTGTGAAACCGATACGTTTGGCTGGGATCGAAAATTACATGAAATAAGCGAAGGAGATATCTTAGCCATTAAAAATGCAGGTGCTTATGGCTATTCCATGTCGTCAAATTATAATTCTCGCTTTAGACCAGCAGAGGTGCTTATCATTAATAATGAAGCCAAGCTGATTCGCAAACGTGAAACAATGGATGATCTTATTAGAAACCAGGTAGTAATAGATATCTGACAAAATTGAGCCTTTTAGCGTATGTTAATATGAGATAAAGGGGGGAGGAGATATTAATGCAAAGGGGATGTCATAATTTTTATCACGGGTGGTTAAGAAAATTTTTAGCGCTAAATCTATTTCAGAAAAAAATCTCTACGGCCTCAGTAAATCTAATGTGATTTTGCAAACTTCTTTACTTCAATTAGGTTAACTACAGAATTAATGATTCCAGCGGTATCAAAACCACACTGATGTTGCAGTTGCTCTTGTGTTCCGTGTTCAATAAATTTATCAGGAATCCCCAACCTTACTATACGTGTGGCATAATTATTTTCCGAATTAAATTCGATGATGGCACTACCGAATCCTCCTACAATAGTTCCGTCTTCCACGGTAATTACTTTTTTAAATTTACCCATTATTTTATGAAGTAAATTTACATCTAGTGGTTTTATAAACCGCATATTATAAACCGCAGCAGATATGTTTTTAGTAGCTAGTTCCTCTACTGCTTTTAAGGCATAATTGCCAACATGGCCTACTGTTAAAATGGCCACGTCTTTACCATCAACTAGTTTTTCCCCAGTGCCTATTTTTAACTCTTTCATAGGTGTTCTCCAATCAGGTAATACCCCTTGCCCTCTTGGGTATCGAATGGTAAAGGCATTTTCTTTTCTAGGTTTTTGAGCCGTAAACATTAAATTGCGTAGCTCTTCTTCGTTTATAGGGGCTGCAATTATCATATTGGGTACACTACGCATAAAGGCAAGGTCATAAGCTCCGTGATGAGTTGCTCCATCTGCACCCGCAAAACCTGCCCTATCTAAACAAAAATTAACAGGCAAATTTTGTATGGCTACATCATGAATCACTTGGTCGTAAGCTCGTTGCATAAATGTGCTATAAATATTGCAAAATGGAACTAACCCTTGTGTGGCTAACCCTGCCGAAAATGTAACAGCGTGTTGCTCGGCAATGCCTACATCAAATGCCCTTTCTGGCATTTCCTGCATCATAATATTGAGAGAACACCCAGAAGGCATCGCAGGGGTAATGCCTACAATTTTATCGTTTTCTTTAGCTAATTCAACAATGGTATGGCCAAAAACATCTTGGTATTTTGGTGGTTGAGGCTTATCAATTGTTTTTTTATGGATGACCCCAGTAACTTTATCAAAAGAGCCAGTAGCATGCCATTTAGTTTGCTCTTTTTCGGCTGGTTTAAATCCTTTGCCTTTTTTTGTTATGCAATGTAAAATTTTGGGCCCTTTTATATTTTTTATATCTTCTAAAACCGACACCAAGTGGTCAACGTCATGGCCATCAATAGGGCCAAAATACCTTAAATTAAGCGACTCAAATAAATTGCTTTGCTTTAACAAAAATGATTTAATGCTATTTTCAAATTTAGAAGCGAGCTCTTGAGCATTTGGGCCTAGTTTATTTAGCTTTCCTAACATTTTCCAAGCCTCATCCTTAATTTTATTATACGTATGGCTTGTAGTAATATCAGTTAAGTAATCCTTTAAAGCACCCACATTTGGGTCGATCGACATGTTATTATCGTTAAGGATTATGAGCAAATTAGCATTAGATACCCCTGCATGGTTCATCGCTTCAAATGCAAGTCCTCCTGTTAAAGCACCATCGCCTATAACGGCAATATGTTGCCTATCTTTTTCATTTTTTATTGCAGAGGCTACAGCCATGCCTAATGTGGCTGATATGGAGGTAGAAGAGTGCCCTACGCCAAAAGCATCGTACTTGCTTTCCGACCTTTTTGGAAAACCCGATACCCCTTTATAAACTCTATTAGTATGAAATATATCTCTTCTACCCGTTAAAATCTTATGCCCATAGGCTTGATGCCCTACATCCCATACCAACTGATCGTCTGGTGTATTAAACACATAATGTAAGGCTACTGTTAGCTCAATAACCCCTAAACTAGAAGCAAAATGACCTCCATAAACAGAAACACTATCTATGATGTAATCTCTAAGTTCTTTAGATAGTTGTGTAAGTGTAGATTTATCTAATTTTCGCAACTCTTCAGGAGAGTTTATGTTTTCCAGTAAACTACCAGGTTTAATCTTCATAACTAAATGTAATAGTAATTAGTAGCTAAATGTAAAGGTTACCCCAAACAAGGAACAAAGGTACATTATTTTAAATCTCTTTAGGCATTCACTTTATTTGAGGGTAAATATTTTTTGATAAACTACCCCGAGGTAGAGCCATCGGAGTATTAGTTGGAGCTTGCTTTGCAAACAATCTTGTTTCCGACCCAAAGAGGTCGGGGAATTAAACCAAATGGGCTATCGCCCTGCGATTAAAATAGATTTTGTTTGCTATTCAATTTATAAATACCAATATATTTGAGTTAAAATTTTATCTCTATAATTTGAGTTACGAAATAAAACTTCCTTTATTCGAAGGCCCTTTTGATTTACTACTTTTTTTTATAGAAAGAGATGAGTTGGATATTTATGATATTCCAATCTCGAAAATCACGAAAGATTTTTTAGAATATATAGATGAGCTGGAAAAATTAAATTTAGAATTAGCGAGCGAATTTATTTTGGTTGCAGCAACTCTTATGCGCATTAAAGCCAAGCTTTTGCTGCCTCGCGAAAAGTTAGACGAATTAGGTAACGATATTGACCCAAGAGAGGAACTGGTTAGACATTTACTAGAGTATAAAAAATACAAATCTGTTATTGGAGAGCTCTCTTTGTTAGAAGAACATCGTTTTCTTAAAGAAAAGCGAGGGAATGTATTAAAAGAAATAAAAAAATTATCGGAAAATACAGATGTAGAATCCGAGTTGCAAGATGTTGATTTGTACAAATTACTCAAAGTATATGAGCGTGTACTGGTTCGGTTTGAAGAGGAAAAGAAAAGACCAATTCACACTATTATTCCATACCCATATACCATTGCAGATAAGAAAAAGGAGATTTTAAGCAAATTAGTGGATCGGGCTAAACTCTCTTTCGAAGAAATAATAAAAGATGGCGTAAAAGATAAAGTGTTAGTAATATTTAACTTTTTGGCTATTTTAGAACTACTCCAAAACCAAATGATTGGCATAACGATAGGAGAAGGGTATAATAATTTTTGGATTCAAAAATTTAACAGTAAGGAAGAAAAATCACTGGCCTAAAAAACACCATTTCGAATCCAGTTTTAAAAATCCAATCTTAAAAATTGTATATTTGGATGAAGCAATCGGTAGAAATTGAATAGATTGCTTTAGTTGTTTCTCCTTAGGCACGGTTAAAGAATAAATGCTTCGAATTTGACGCAGAAGTTTTGTTTGTATTTGAGGCAAAAAACCTAAGCATAGCATAGATATGGTTCTGTTTTTTAACGAAAAAGACAGACAAAAGAGCTAGTCAAAAAGGAGGAGTTATTCTTGAACAGTGCCTTACCATTGACAGAGAACTCTCCAAGGTTTACTTTCCGACTTGGTAAACCTTGGAGAGTTTAAATCGTCATTCTCCTGCGCTATTTTTTTAAAATTCTGCGCTCGTAATAACGTACTAACCCAATATCTAGTATTTTTCCATTCCAGCAAAAAAGAAGCTTCCTTCAATGGTAGCATTTTCATCAGAATCGGATCCATGAATTGCATTAGCTTCAATTGATTTGGCAAAAAGGTTACGAATAGTGCCTTCTGCAGCATCTTGTGGGTTAGTAGCACCAATTAAGGTTCTAAAATCTTCTACCGCATTTTCTTTTTCAAGAATCATTGGAACAATAGTGCCAGACGACATATAAGCACATAAGTCATTATAAAAAGGTCGCTCTTTATGTACTTCGTAAAACTCACCAGCTCTTTTGCTGCTTAGTTTGGTTAATTTCATTGCCTTGATCGTAAAACCTGCTTCTTCGATCATTTTTATAATTGCTCCGATGTTTGCTGCTTCAACCGCATCGGGCTTTATCATTGTAAATGTTTTGTTTGTAGCCATTATAATAATGTTAAAATTTGTCGCAAAAATAAGAGATAAAACGGTGAATCAAATTACTTTTTTAAAACTTAGTGTGTTTAATTAACGCACTGTAATTCCATTTTTTTTAAAATCATTTAATTTTATCAATGCCTAGTAGCATTATTATGATAAATTGCTAAATTTTGGTCTTTGCATTTAGCTTTATTCATGTGACCTTTGCACGCTTAAACTAATAAAAGGTTTTTCTTTTACATTTATATGCAAAACACAAAAGCATTTGAGCAACTTTTGAGCAGCCCTCAAAAAATAGTGCTAACCATACATATGAACCCCGATGCAGATGCGCTAGGTTCTGCGCTAGGTTTTGCATCTGTGCTAAAGAAAAAGGGGCATGCTGTTTCTGTGGTTTCTCCTAATACTTTTCCCGATTTTTTAAAATGGATGAAAGGAATTGAAGAAGTGCTTGTGTTTGATAAAGAGCCAGACATCTGTAAAAAAGTAATACAAGAGGCAGAAGCTATTTTTAGTTTAGATTACTCGGCATTAAAAAGAGTTGGTGGCGTAGGAGATGAAATCTCTAAATCAAAAGCGAAAAAGGTAATTATCGACCATCATCGAGACCCTGAGAACTATGCAGACCTAATGAAGTGGAGTACCGAAGCAGGAGCAACTTGCGAATTGGTATTTGATTTATTAACAGAACTAAATTGGCTGCATTTATTAGATAAAGAAGCCGGAGAGTGCTTATATGCTGGTATCATGACTGATACAGGAGGATTTAAACACCCCAATACTACCCAGCACATCCATGAAGTAATAGCTCAATTGCTAGGTATTGGCATAGATGGAGCAAAAGTTTCTAAGCTTGTGTATGATACTAATACGGTAGATCGAATTAAATTGCTAGGCTTTACATTAAGCCAACGGTTAAAGATTATGCCAACATTTAATGTGGCTTACATTCATTTATCAGCTAAAGATTTACAAGATCATAATGCGCAAAAAGGCGATACAGAAGGCCTAGTAAATTACGCATTATCAATTAAAGGAATTGTAATGGCTGCCTTATTTAAAGAAAGTGATGAGATGGTAAAGATGTCGTTTCGATCGGTCGGAGATTTTTCGGTAAATGATTTTGCACGAACGAACTTTGATGGCGGAGGGCATACCAATGCGGCAGGAGGGGCATCTAAAACCATGAGTTTAGATAATGTAATTGAAAAATTTGAAAAATTATTACCAAAATACAAATCAGAATTAAACAAAAAAATATGAAAATGTTAAAACAATATAGTTTTATTATTGGCTTAATGATTGCTGTGACTTCCTGTGGGCAAAAAGAATTTGTAACCTCAGAAACGGGACTCGAATACTCAAAAATAAGGGAGGGTAGTGGAGAGAAACCCAATGATGGAGAATTTTTACTATTAAACGTATCTTATAGTGATGCTAATGAGAATGTAATGTTTTCAAGCGCAGATAGAGGTGGCGCTTTACCTTTAAATTACGTAGATTCTATTTTTAAAAACAATGGAAGCTTAGAAGAAGGCTTTAAATTATTGGGTAAAGGAGATAGTATAATCCTTAAAATTTCTGCTGAAAAAATCTTTAAAGAGTCATTTAAACAACCCTTGCCAGACACCATTCCTGGAGAGAGTATTATTACCGTTTATATGGGAGTACAAGATATTTTAAATCAAGAGCAGTTTCAAGATTATAGAATGGAGCAAAGCCAGAAAGCAAGAGCAAAAGCAGAAGAGGATTCTAAAAATCAAGTAGCAGCAGATGCAAAAACGATAGAAGATTATTTGATAGAGAATGATATTGAGGCAGAATCAACACCAGAAGGTCTTTATTATATAATTACAAAAAAAGGTAATGGCGAGCAACCTAAAAATGGAAATACCGTTGAGGTAAACTATACAGGCAAATTACTAGACGGAACAGTTTTTGATACAAACTTGGAAGAAGAAGCCAAAGCAGGAGGAGTTTACAAAGCAGGCAGAGATTATAGCCTGCCTTTCGAGTTTCCATTAGGGCAAGGGAGAGTAATAAAAGGATGGGATATTGGCATTGGCCTTTTAAATAAAGGAGCAAAAGCAACATTATACATTCCTTCTGGTTTGGCATACGGTGCTCGAGGCGCAGGAGCCGACATTGGGCCCAATACGGTATTAATGTTTGATGTAGAACTTGTAAATTTTAAATAAATGAAAAATTTTATATTACTCTTAGTTACTATAATGTTTATAGGCTTTTCCTGTAAGCAGGAAGAAACGCAATTTTTAAGCTACGAAGAGCAGCTTGAAATTGACGCAAAAATTATTAACGACTACTTAATTGAAAATGGACTCACTGCCGAAGTTACCTCAGAAGGCTTACGCTATGAAATTACCAAAATAGGAGATGGCGATTTTCCTGATTTAGGAGCTAATGTAGTAGTAAATTATACAGGCAAATTATTAAATGGCTCCGTATTTGATTCCAATACAAGCGGTGGCTTTAGTTTTCCGTTGGGGCAAGGTAGGGTTATTAAAGGTTGGGATATTGGCATTGCGTTATTAAGCAAAGGCGGTAAAGCCACCCTTTACATTCCTTCTGGCTTGGCATATGGAACGCGAGGCGCAGGAAACGACATTGGACCCAATGAAGTATTAATTTTTGAGGTAGAATTGGTTAATTTTTAATTATGAAAAAGGCCATAGTTGTTTTATTCTCAGTTTTAATAATAGGTTCGTCTTGCAAAAAAGAAGAAGACGCAGTGCCCTTGCCTTTTAACGAACAATTAGCCATTGATTTGCAAATTATAGATACGTATTTGGAAGATAATAATATTGCCAATGTATTAAAAGATTGTAAAACAGGAGAAATTACGACAGAACCAAACTGTGATGGTGATGTTAGTTATCAAAAGCATACTGAAGGGGAGGGGCTCTATATAAACACATTAGATTATTCATTTGTTGCTTCGTATAAAGGCAGACTTTTGGATACGGGGTTTGAATTTGATGCCAATGATAGTGCTGTTTTTACGTTAAGAAGAGTAGTGATTGGTTGGCAAGCGGTACTGCTCGATAGTAAAGAAGGAGATTCACTTACACTTTATATTCCTTCAGGTTATGGCTATGGTTTTAAAAAAGAAACCTCGAATGAGATTCCTTCGAATGCAAACCTTATTTTTGACATTAAAATTCTACAAGTTAATTAAATGATGGAATTATGTTTTGCTACCAATAATGCTCATAAGCTTAAAGAACTTCAGCAGCTGGTTGGAGATAACATCAATATAAAAAGTTTGCAGGCCATTGGTTGTACGGCAGATATACCAGAAACGGGCAATACCTTACAAGCTAATTCTCTTCAAAAAGCTATTTATATAAAAAAACACTTTGGCATAAATTGTTTTGCAGATGACACAGGCTTAGAAGTTGATGCCTTAAATGGAGATCCAGGCGTTTACAGTGCTCGGTATGCGGGCGAACCTGCTAATTCAGATAATAATATGGAATTATTACTCCAAAAAATGAAAGGCAAAAAAAATCGTGAGGCACGGTTTAAAACCGTGATTACATTATTGCTGCATAATAATGAGCCTGTGTTTTTTGAAGGAATTGCAGAAGGAGTTATTGCTACATCAAAAAATGGAAATGAAGGATTTGGGTATGACCCTATTTTTATTCCTAAAGGCTTTAGTTGTACTTTTGCCGAAATGACACCAGCAGAGAAAAACAGTATTAGCCATCGGGGAATAGCCGTTACTAAGCTGGTAAATTACCTAACTAACTTATAAGAAATTTATATTGAATAAATCACCCTTTATTATTGGCATTACAGGTGGAAGTGGATCAGGAAAAACACGGTTTTTGAATGGTCTTTTAAGCAAATTTACGGCTGAAGAAGTTTGCTTTATTTCGCAAGATAATTATTATAAACCGAGAGAAGAGCAACCCGTTGACATAAAAGGAATTAAAAATTTTGATTTACCTGAGTCAATAGATTTTGAGGCCTATAAAAGAGATATTGAAACACTAAAATCTGGAAAGCCTGTTTCTAGAAAGGAATACACATTTAATAATCCCGAAGCAAAAGAGTCTGTGATTATGTTAAAACCCGCTCCTGTTATTGTAGTGGAAGGTATTTTTGTGTTATATTATCAACCCATTGCACAAATTCTTGATATAAAATTGTACATAGATGCAAAAGACTATATTAAGATAATTCGCAGAATCGTTCGTGATGATAAAGAACGTGGATATGATTTAGACGATGTGCTCTATAGATATGAGCACCATGTAATGCCTACTTACGAAAAGTACATTAAGCCTTATAAATCTGAAGCCGATATTATCATTCCTAACCATAAAAAGTACGATGGTGCCCTAGATGTAGTGCTAACTTATGTACGTTCTAAAATAAGTTGAGCTCCGTAATAAAACGTTAGATACCCCAAATTGCAAAACTCAAGCACCGAATATCTAACCCCAAATAATTTGTTGGTAATGAATGGATTAGATAAGTTTGCAACTTTATAAAAATGTTAAAGAAAAGCACATATAATCATCCCTCAACAATACTAATGCTAGTTTTAATTGGCATGTCAGTTTTGGTGTACCAAACAGGCCATACCTTTGTTAAAAGTAGCGTTGAGGCTCATGCCAAGGTAATCGATGAACCCAACTCTTCTAAAACACACGATTCACAAGAAATTACGGTTGCAACTCAAGATGTTTTTTTATCTGTTTCAACCATTCAGGTAGATCAAACATATCATCAAATTAAAGAAATTATTTTTGGTAATGATAAAAAAGAAAAACAAATACATATTATCACAAAATATGTATCTTCTTTTTTTAAAACCCTTTTTCAGCAAGTAATATCACCCAACGCCCCCTAAGCAACTCGCTATTCCTGCGTAGGCAGGAATTTCTTAAAAACTAACTGAAAAATTCACAAGTTTCTGCCTATGCAGGAATGGCGAATAATATATTTAATAACCAATCTAATTATAAAATTATGAGAAATAAAGGTGCAATAGTTGTACTAACATTAATAGTTACAGCATTATGTCTGTATTATTTATCGTTCACATTTATATCGAGAAATATACAGAAAGAAGCAGTAGCTGCTGTTACTAACGAAGCTGGAGTTGTTGACCTAGCTAAAAAGCAAGTGTATTTAGATTCCATTTGGAATGAGCCTGTTTATAGCTTATTTGGGATTGATTACACATTTAAAGAAATTAAAGAGACAGAACTTAATCTTGGGCTTGACCTTCAAGGAGGCATGCACGTGGTATTGGAGGTTTCTCCTGTAGAAATTTTAAAAGGACTAAGTGGCAATAACGAAGACCCTGATTTTATTGCCGCTATTAATAAGGCCATTGAAAAACAAAAAACAAGTCAAGAAACCTATAGTGCTTTATTTTATGAGTCGTTTAAAGAAATTAAACCCGATGGTAGGCTAAGCACCATTTTTGCCAATGCCGCTAATCGAGGTAAAATTTCGTTCGAAACCACCGATCAAGACATTATGCGTATCATTAATGAAGAGATTGAAGATGCCATGGATCGTTCATTTAATATTTTAAGAACGCGTATTGATCGGTTTGGTACCTCACAACCAAATATTCAACGATTACAAGGCACAGGGCGTATTCAAGTAGAAATACCAGGTGCTGATAACCCTGCAAGGGTTCGTAAATTATTACAAGGAGCAGCCAAGCTTGAGTTTTTCGAGGTGGCTACACCCCAAGAGTCAAGTAACTTTTTGCAAGCCATTAATGCTTATTTAGTTGCAGAGCAAAAGTTAAATACCAGCAATATTGATTTAGATCAA
This sequence comes from uncultured Roseivirgaceae bacterium, assembly GCA_964524405.1. Lineage (GTDB taxonomy): Bacteria > Bacteroidota > Bacteroidia > Cytophagales > Cyclobacteriaceae > JAKISE01. The sequence goes on along the minus strand of CAZGDC010000050.1, from coordinate 2,764 downwards.
ACAGAAACACCTTTAGAGGAAGAAGAAAGTTTGCAAGGATTATTAGGCGATACAGCTGATTCAGACAGCCTTACAGAGAACGATAGTGCTAGCTCAGAGACGAAGCTCGATTCACTATATAATACGCAGGTATCTCCAATATTTAGTTTAATTGCAAGCCAAGAAGGCTTGGTTTATAATGTAAAAGATACGTTTAAAGTTAATCGCATTTTTAAACGTACTGATATTGCCGCCTTAATTCCTCGTGGGTTTAAATTAGCGTGGGAAGTAAAAGCACACGACCATGACGATTTAACAGCAGAGCCTCATATTGAGCTTCATATTTTAAAAACGGGTCGTGGAGGTAAAGCTCCGCTAGAAGGAGATGTAATTACCGATGCACGCCAGTCCTTAGATCAAGCTACCCGCCCTTCAGTTTCAATGCAAATGAATGCAATGGGAGCTAAAAAATGGAGAAAATTAACGGCTGCAAATATTGGAAATAGAATTGCCATTGTATTAGATGGCTATGTGTATTCGGCTCCAAATGTAAACGGAGAAATACCCAATGGGAACTCTGAAATTTCAGGTAATTTTAGTATAGAAGAAGCGAAAGATTTAGCCAATGTGCTAAAAGCAGGCACACTGCCTGCGCCAACTCGAATTGTGCAAGAAGCCATTATTGGACCCACGTTAGGAGCAAAAGCGCAAATGCAAGGTGCCATATCAATATTAGCAGGCTTGGGCTTGGTAGTGCTATTTATGGTACTTTATTATGCCCGTGGTGGGTTTGTAGCCAATTTTGCATTGCTGTTTAATATCTTCTTTATTATGGGTATTTTAGCACAGTTAAGTGCTGCACTTACCTTGCCTGGCATTGCGGGTATTGTACTTACCATTGGTATGAGTATTGATGCCAACGTACTTATTTTTGAAAGGATTAGAGAAGAATTGCGAAACGGAGTGGCATTGCGAGAAGCGGTTTCATCTGGGTATAAAAAAGCCTTTAGCTCTATTATAGATTCTAATGTAACCACTTTTTTAACAGCGGCTATTCTATACTCTTTTGGTCAAGGCCCTGTAAAAGGTTTTGCTATTACCTTAATGATTGGTATTGGTAGTTCATTTTTCTCTGCGGTATTTATTACTCGAGTAATAATAGAGCAATGGTTACGTAAAAAAGGAGATGCTAGTAATCTAAATTTCAAAACTAGTTTATCAGCAGGTCTTCTTTCTAATATGAATATCGACTTTATGTCGAAACGAGTGAGAGCATACATTACTTCAGGAGTAATTATTAGTATAGGTTTGGTGTTATTATTTGTAAATGGCTTAAACCTTGGGGTCGATTTTCAAGGAGGACGTTCTTATGTAGTTAGTTTTAACCAACCCGTAGTTGCTTCCGATTTAAAAACAAGCTTAACAGCCACCTTTAAAGGTGCAGGAACAGAAGTAAAAACGTTTGGAGCTAATAATGTAATTAAAGTAACTACCAGTTACGAAGTGTCGGACGAATCTTCAGAAATGGATGAAAAAGTACAATCTTTATTGGTAGCTGGTTTATCAGAAGCCACAGGGCAACTGTTTATCCAAGATGGCTCTAAAGTAGATGATACACACTTCTCCATTTTAAGTTCCGCAAAAGTGGGTGCTACCATTGCCGATGATATTAAAAAAGACTCGATAAAGGCCATGCTCTTATCATTAATCGTAATTTTCTTATACATAGTAGTACGTTTTAGAAAATGGCAATTTGGGCTTGGTGCTATTGTCGCTTTATTCCACGATACCTTACTGGTATTATCCGCTTTTGCTATTGCAAGTTTATTTGGCTATAGTTTCGAAATAGATCAAGTATTTATTGCCGCTATCTTAACCATTATTGGTTATTCTATTAACGATACGGTAATTGTATTTGATAGAATTAGAGAAAATTTAAACCTTCATACTTCATCTAATAGAGAGGATGTTTTTAACGGAGCAATTAACAGTACGATGAACCGTACCGTAATTACTTCGTTAACTACACTTGTAGTAGTACTTGTACTATTAATATTTGGCGGTGCAGTGCTTAGAGGCTTCTCATTTGCTTTAGTAATAGGGGTGCTTGTAGGTACTTACTCTTCTATTTTTATTGCTTCTCCAATTGTATTGGATTTGAGTAAAAAGGCGAATAAATAGATATAGTAAAATTAAAAAGACCGACATTCTGCAATTAGAGTGTCGGTTTTTTTATGCGAAATCCAACGTTCCCTCGGACATCAGTAGTAAAGAAACAAAATTGGGTGTAAAATGGTATTACACAGCGCAGGGTTTCCCCTCCCCAAAAATAGTGAGTTCTCAATTTTATTAATACACGGTTTACAGGGATTTTATATAGATATAATTAGCAGGATATTTGAGGAAGTAAATAAACAAATTGTATTGCATGATTAAATTTATAGTTTTAGTTTCTGTCGCTTGTTTTAGTTTTATAGGGGTTGCGGGGCAACAGCTATACCCTCCTGTATTAGATTTAACCACCTTAAATGGCACCAATGGATTTGTTATTCCTGGCATTGACCATGAGTCTCAATTTGGTGCGGAAACTAGATTTATAGGCGATATTAATAATGATGGACTAGAAGATATAGGCATAGGTGTTAATAATGCAGATATTAATGGGTTAGCTCTTGCTGGAGCCGCCTATATTATTTTTGGCAGATCAACAGGATTTCCAGCATCTTTTGATATTACAACTCTTAATGGCACCAATGGGTTTGTTGTGGAGGGTTTGCTTGGGAGT
>CAZGDC010000049.1:0-14401 GCA_964524405.1 uncultured Roseivirgaceae bacterium | reverse complement strand
CCTTGAAGGCATTAAAGGCACAAGTTACGCTATCGCTAAACTTGCGCCAGTTGGGGCAATTTGGATGTTAAGAAATGTTAAGATTTCTTAAAGGTTTATTAGCTAAGAAAGTCTAAGATTTTTGTATCAAAAATTGAAGCAAAACTTAACATTTGAATCTCTTTTTCTTTGCCTTCGAGCCTCTAAAAAAATAATTTATCAAAATTTCATTAGTTCTGCTTTATCAACATTAAGTGCAAGGGCAATCGCTACTATTGTTCCTACGGTGGTATTAAGTTGCCCTGTTTCAATCCTTCCTATTGAAGAAACAGCAATATCTGCTTCAAATGCTAAGTTTTCTTGAGTCATTCCTTTTGAAACACGAACATCTCGAACCCTTTGACCAAATTTTAAAAGTACATCGGGGTCTCTAACTCTATGAACCATTACACAAAAATGATTTCCAAGAATTTCTAATATTATAGCAACTTTGCTATATTGTGGTATATTTATTAACTAAAGCAACGGAATATGTATCAGAAGAAGAAAATGAGTATAGGGGAAAAAGTTTTAATAGGAATTGGTGTGATTGTTATTATTGCTATAATAGGCTCTATGGATGATGAAACTTCATCAAATCAAACAAGTGAATTCATTTGTAATTTTAATAAGTTAGAGATTAGTGCCATAAAGGTGGGAAGTAATAAGGTATTAGATTCAAAAACACTAAATGAATGCTTTCAGAGAAAAATTGTAGACAAATCAACGGGTTTAATACAGGTTTCTAATGAATCTAAATCTATTAAACTACTCTATTACCTCCCTAAAAAGAAAGGAGTCCTAGAGACTTTAGATGTGTTCTTAAATACAGAAGAGCCAACAAGATGGAGAGAGAACCAAGGACACGATATATTTTTGTTAGAGAAAGGTGGGGATATGGTGTTTATTTTTTCAGATAAAAAGAAAGTAAAAGCCAGTATGACTTTTTCCAATCAGTAATAGAGAATGTCTATTCAAACTTGGGATAAGTATGATGATTGCGTTCAGTTCAATACTAATAAAATATTGAATTGTCGGACTTATGGCGGACGGTCGGGGTATAAAAAAACCGTAAAAAACTAATAATTAGCTAGTTACGGTTTTTAAAAGTACCCAGAGCCGTAGTGCCACCCCCTCTATACAGCCTCTAATCGACCCCCTAAAAAAACCTAAAAACGCCCTTTATTGGCAGCTACTCAATAAAATAGCCCCTTATCACTTGTATTGATTGATTTACTTGAATTGAATGATATTGCATACTATTGTAAAAAGGTTTGGCAAATGTTTGGCAAGTTTGTAAATTTGTCAAACGATGGCAACTATAAAATTTAGAATAAGAAGTAAGGCAAATAAACAAGTTTCTATAAGTGTCTATTTGTCTATTGCTAAAGGGTTTATGTTAGAAGCAAAAACGGGGTTTACAATTAATCCTAAAGATTGGAGCATCAAAACTGGAAAGCCGAAACAAACGGATGCAGTTAATAAGAAATTGGCTAATCATTTGATAAAGTTAGAAAACCACTTAACGAATAAATTCAATGAAGATTTAGGAGCTGAAAAGGTGGTTTTTGATAATAATTGGTTATGCAATGAAATTGAAAACTGTTTTAACAGGGTAAAAAGTAACGATACTAGTTTGGTCGCAAATCATTATCAATATATCATTGACAATGCACGTACTCGAAAAATAAAAGGCACTCAAAAAATTGGACTTTCGGAAAGTAGGATTAAGTCTTACAAAAATTCAAAACGAATATTAGAAGAGTATCAAACCGTAATTAAAAAACAGATTCATTTTGTACATATTGATAAATCGTTTGTGGATGGGTTTACAAAATGGTTATTTGATGTAAAGAAGTATTCTATAAGTCATTGCAATAAACAGTTAGCAGATATTAAAACGGTTGCCTTAGATGCTCAAAGGTTTGAGATACAAATTAACTCTTATGTTAAACACATTGATGGATTTGCAGAAAATAGCGAAGATAGATTTATAGCCACACTTTCATTTGATGAACTGGAGCAGATTAGAAATATAGAATTAAAAAGAGAGGGTCTAATAAATGCCCGTAAATGGATGCTACTAGGTTGTGAGATTGGGCAACGTGGAGGCGACCTATTGAACATCACAAAAGACAATATACGGTATAATGGAGGTAATATGTACTTAGACTTAGTTCAGACCAAAACAGGTAAGGCGGTAACCGTTCCAATTATAGCACCCCATATAATTGACATTGTAGAAAATAATATGCCTTATAAGGTTAGCGACCAAAAACTAAATAAACATATAAAAGAGGTTTGTAAACTAGCCAATATTGATAATTTGATTGACGGTAAAAAGTGGGATGCTAAAACAGGGCGCAAAAAATTAGGGATGTACCCTAAACACGAATTAATCACTAACCACAGTTTTAGGAGGTCGTTCGCAACAAATTATTATAAAAAAATGCCAACGCCTATACTTATGGGTATCACAGGGCATAGCAAAGAGAGCACATTTTTAATTTACATAAATCAAAAGGAGGACAAAGACACCAACGCAGATTTGTTTAGAGATTTTTGGGAGAAAATGCAAGATGATAAAGAGCCACAAATGAAAGTTAGTAAACGTGTAAGTAATGAATAAATACAAATTTTCAATTAATGATATTGTAGAGTGGCAAGAAAATGAACTTGAACACTTTAAAGTGAAGGGTAACGTTAAAAATATTCTTGATGGGTTAAAAAAGAAAAACATCAACCCAATAATTATAAACGTAATTAAGAATGGTAAAGGGTATGTAATACCAGAGCATAAAACAATTAAGGAACGAGAGGAATACCATCTTATTGATAAGGAACACGAAACCCTTTGCCAAATTAATACTACCGTCCACAAAATACGAGAGCAAGAAAATAGGTTGATTAAAAGTAATGGCACAAAGGAGTTTGATAATATTGAAAATAATATCAAATTTTTAAAACAAAGTGTTCAAAAAAAATGGCTAACCCTTAGCAATACAACAAAAGAAAAATTCACTGATAACGATGCTCATTTATTGGCAGAGTTGCCTCTATCGAAGCCCAAACAAGAAATTGATAAAAAACACAACCATATTTTTAAGGATTACGGGTATGAATTGTTTAAATACTTGATGGAAAACTATGTTAGAAAAAATAGGGGGCGTATTTCGGATATTAGTTTTTTTTATTGGAAGATGTATAATGAAAATGAATTAATTCATCAACGCCCAGAGGTTTTTAAAAAATGGTTGGGGAAAGAGAGTATTTACAAACAATCTTTAGGAGATAAAATTAAAACATTATTGCAATTAGAAAAGCAAGAAGATGCTAGAAATGAACAATTTAAAACCTCATTAGATATAATTAAACAACGGTACAAATTTGTACCGTAAACAGAACAATTTTGTACTTCTAACTGTACAAACACGCCTTGAACTTTGTGAAATCTTTAACATTAAAAGTATTTCACTATGGAACAAATCCAATTCATTCAAACAACCCCAGAGCAATTACAAACGCAAATTGTAGAGGGTGTAAAAATTCAATTAAAAGAGTTTTTAGAAGTTTACAAACCAAAACAGCCAAACGACTACCTCACACGAAAAGAGGTATCAGAGCTGTTCAAAGTCGATTTGTCAACAATACACAATTGGTGCAAGTCAAAAAAACTAAACCCTTTGGCAATTGGCGCACGTGTCTATTTTTTGCGTAGTGATTTAGAGCAAAGTTTAATCCCTTTAAACTCTTAATCAATGGCTACATACACACCACCAAACTACTTTAGGCATACGTTTAAGTTAGCTAAAGAGCTAAAAAGTTATACCATTTACGAACTAGTGGAGGTTACAGGAAACAAGAACCTATTAACCGAACTCATAAGAATTGAGGCATACTTTGGCAAATCAAATGCAACTAACATAAAAGAGTACCTAAGATTAAGAGATACTAGCAACTGGAGCAAATGCGAGCAAGTAACGGGATTGCGACCTACGCACAAAGAGGGTTTGTTTTATGGGGATAGGCAAAGACTGGGCATTAATAAGTCATTGCTAATATTTGCGTTCTCTAAAGACCGTAAGACCCTAGTAATAGATGTTTACAGGGGTTTTTACCCTAATCATAAAGGGATACTTCAAAATATCATCAAAACGTATTAAGGAGGCTCTTTTACTATGGTAGATTACAATAAAATACTATTGCCTAAACATTATACTAAGATTCTAAACAATAATAAATATTTAGAGTTTGAGCATACCGCCAATGAGCAAACAGGCGTAGAGGTTAAAAGAATTGCAGCGTATCGGAATTTAAAGTTTGAGTTTGAAAGCTCGGGAGTTGTTATTATGACTGGCAGCCTCCACAAGTTTTTTAATAATGGAGAGCATAATTATAATGATTACACCGTTAAAGACCTTGTAGATACTTTACAGTTAATTGCTCTTAATTTATGTATTGATTTGTCAGAGGCAAAAATTCAAAACATCGAGTTTGGCGTTAATATAATACCTCCACTTTCAGTCAAAATACTTTTAAGGGGTTTGCTATTTCACACTGGGGCAAGTATGCCAATGGAGGTGTTTAAAGATGTTTCTTTACCAAGTGGCGATTACAGGCAGGTAAGGCGAAACCGTTTTTATTTAAAGGCATACGATAAGGCAAAACATTACAAACTTGATACTAACCTATTTAGGTGGGAGGTTAAGATTATTAAAATGATTGAAATTGAGCATTTAGAAATAAAGACTTTAAATGACTTAATTAATTTATCAAGTAGTCAAATTAAAGGCATAGAGAGCCTTTTAATGCAGAGATGGAATGAGATAATATACTATGATAATACTATTGATAAAACACTACTTACAAACCATAACAGAATAAAATTAAAAGATTGGCGAAATGACAAATACTGGTTAGAACTCTTTGAGAGTACGAGAGTGAAAAACAGAAACAAACCGCAAAGAGAGGTTAAAGAATTTAGAAAAATAACGAGTAAGTACAGCAGTCAAATTCAAAATAAAGTAGGTGTTTTAATCTCAAAAAAGTGGTGCGTATTAACCGCCTCCACAAAACCCAAAGAGGTGCATATTAACCGTTCATATATAGGGTTAAACCTCCCCACAAATACGGATACTAAAAAATGTAAAATAACGGGGCTAAATATCTCTATGCAAAAAGAAGATAGTTTGCTATTGAGCCATACAGGATTGAGATATTTTTTAAAAGAAGATAAGAGAATATTTGAGCAAGTAAAAAATAAGTATTTGCCAAAGTGGAGGCACTCACTAAGTTTAGAAATTCAAATAAGTGAACTAGCGCACAATATTAGAAACACTAGTAGCAATCAAAACATAAAACAAAGGCGTATTTATCCAGAGGCTCAATTTAACTTGTTGGCTCAATTAAGGTGCTAACAATTGTTGATTAATGTTGACAATTGATAACAATTTTAAAAGTTTGCTACCTAAGAAAATCTAAGATTATTGGACTTGTAAACCTCTTACAACCTCGTATTTATACTTTGGGAGTTGTTAAGAAATGTTAAGATTTTTTTATGTTAATAAATGCTAACAAACGCTAAGATTTTGGCGTGAAATAATATTATTGCCTCGTTTTTAAAACTATACATTTACATATTAAGTCAGTAGTATTTTAAAGATGTTTGGCAAATGTTTGGCAACTTGGCAATAAAAAAACCGTAACTAGCTATAATTCAACTAGTTACGGTTTTAAAGTGTACCCGGAGCCGGGGTCGAACCGGCACGATCTTGCAATCACTAGAGTTTGAGTCTAGCGCGTCTACCAATTCCGCCATCTGGGCAATTTAATTTGGCTTGTACATCCTAGTTTTAATCTTAAAGATGCTGCAATTCGAGCGCAAACATACCTAATTTTTAACAAATTAAATTTATAAAAACACGTAAATATGTAAGTTAAACATAAGCTAAATAATAGACCCCGAAAAAGGCACAACTACGAAAATCCTATATTTGTAATGAATCAATTATTGTTTAACACAGAAGTTGCATTTGTGACTTGAATTCAGCATCAATTAAAAAAAGGTCTGCTTAAAATTGATTAGTTTCGTTATAATTTTTCATAAACCTTTTTTTATAAATGATTTTTAAATACTTTTTTTTAGTTGGATTGCTCTCAACTTTTCTGATACATTCATCCGCTGCCCAGTCAAGCATAGATTTAATAACAATAGGAGGCAGGCATGGTTTTTCGCAGCAAGCAGGTAGCCCTATAGAAGGCAGAAATTCGGAATTTGGAGGGTTAATAAACTTGAAAATCCCTATTGCGCTATCAAAAAACACCATGTGGTATAATTCTATCACTCATTTTTCTTCTTATGTTAGAAGTGATGCAGCGTTGCCCTCCGATGTAGCGAACCCCATAAATGCGCAGGGCACAATTTTACAAACAGGCATCATTCAAACCATCAACGAAACGCAAAAAATCCATTTGCTTTTTATGCCACGATTTATGTCGGACGGAATAAATGTAACAACAGATAATTTTCAGTTTGGAGGCATTGCTCTATTTGAAAACAGGTACCGCAAAGATTTAATGATGCGTTTTGGTGTGTTTTTTACGGTAGAAGAATTTGGTCCTGCTTTAACTCCACTGGTGCATGTTGATTGGCAAATTTCATCCAAATGGAGCATTGTTGGTATGTTGCCAATAGATGCAAAAATAAACTATAAAGTAAATAAAAACCTTACTACGGGCTTTAGTCATTTTGTTCTTATAACATCGTATAGGCAAGGTAATTTAGCCTATCAAAATGATTATATAGAAAGAGTTAGTATTGATTTAACCTTGTTTGCAAGGCAACGATTATTTGGCAATATATTTTTAGAAGCAAGAGCAGGCTATGCTATGGGTAGAAAATACGAGCAATTTACCGAAGATCAAAAAATTGATTTTCGATTTATGATTTTCGATTTTGGTAGTGAGAGGGTTTTAAAAAATGAAATGATGAGAGGCGGCCCTATTGTAAATTTTAGATTGGTATATAATCTGCCTTTAGATTAAAAAAAAGGAGAGCAGAACAGTGAATAAAATTTAGCAATTAACACGATAGTTTATGGATTAACTATCGTGTGTTGTTTTAAAGAAAATGCAATAGGTTTAGCACTAAATAAAATCTTAGTTTTAGCCCACACTTCTTTAAATAAGTTGGAATTTCGATAATTGTTTAGAGATTCTTCATTAGTCCAATAGCTATACGTGCTAAAACTATTGGGTAAATTATAATCTTGCAAAAGCTCAAGATGATGGCATCCATCCATTTGCCTTATTAAATGTTTGCTATCTTCAAATACCTTTAAAAAAGCTTTTGCTTTATCGGGCTCAAATGTCATTTTTACAATTCGTATCAGCATATTTACAACAGTTATTAATGGGTGTTTTAAATTATCAAAAAATGGCCTCAGGTATTTAGAAATTTTATCTTACGTTTTGTGTCTAATAGTATAACGTCTCATGTCTAAAATCTTATCCCTTTAATTCTCTTCAAACTTAATCCAAACAGGGCTATCAAATCTGAGTCCTAATAACTGCGAAGCATTGCCATTACGAATGCCAATTTCCATAAACCCTTGATGGTTAAAATACACGAACCAATCACCTGGTTCTACTTCGTTGCTTTGGTTATTAAATCTAAAGGCTTCTTGTCTGCCAAATTTAATCACATACTTACGGCCTTTTTCAATATCATTAAAAATAGTTTTACGAATGTTGGTTATCAAGTTTCCATAGTAATCAATTTTGATTACCGTGCCTGCTATTTCTTTCATAGTGGCACGAACACTTCTACCAATTAAACGTTTAAAATTTTGTAACTCAGGCCCCAAAGACTCTATCGATTCTCCACTTGCTAGCTTTGCAGCATTTTCTGCAAGTACGTCTTTCGCTGGAAAAGTGCTTTTATGAAGATAAGGCAACTCAAAAACCTTTACCTCCTCTTCGTGAGTAATCAAACTTAATAATCCATTATTGGTGCCTACAAAAAAATGATTGTTGAATTCTAGCGCAATGTATTTATCGCCTCTTGCCCCTACCGAATCAATGGCCGCTAAATGCACAGTTCCTTTGGGGAATTGATTGTACGCACTGCCCAATAAAAATGCTCCATCAGCCAAATTAGAAGGTTCTACATGGTGGCTTACATCTACAATAGTGAGCGAGGAATTAATAGAAAGAATCTTCGCTTTTACGATAGCTACATAGGCATCTCTAAGTCCGAAATCGGATGTAAATGTGATGATGGCCATAGTTCAGTTACAATAATAATGAGTAGATATTTTAATGGAAACAGACATTTTGTAGCAAAATGTAATAGTATGGATTAAATTTTCAATATCGTTCTAGTGTTAAGTTAAGTGTAAACTGTCAGCCCAAGTTTTGTTCTTTCCGCTTTTGACTTCCTAAAAAAATATTCACGTAGCAAAGCTATGCTCCTATTTTTTTACTTCGCCAAAAACATAAATAACTTCAACTTAACCACCATTTCACACTTAACCTAACACTAGGTGTTGGCGCCCAAGCCACAACAAGCCACAACAAGCCACGATTGATTAGAAAGCAGAGAAAATACGGACATAAGTCCCGAAAACTTTCGATATTAATAATGAGTTGTTTTCATTTAGATACCATAGCTTTGTTTAAGGCAAAAGTACATCTTTGCAATTTAATTTATCAATTCAAAAACGAATACACTTGGTAGAAAAACTAATTTCTTTAGAAAATATTTCCTTACCCAACTTTTTGGGAGTTGAAAATAAAAATATGGAGCTTTTAAGATTAAAGTTTCCGAAGTGTAAAATTATTTCTAGAGGCGAAGATATTAAATTAAAAGGGAGCACACGAGAGCTTATTAAAATTAGCGAAGTGCTCGAAAATCTTATTCAGCATTACAAAAAGCATGGTAAAGTAGATGAAGATGCCGTAAATCTGTATTTGAAAGAAGAAGAATCTCATCATTTATCTAATTCTGCAATTACCCCTTTGGTATTTGGCACCCATGGAAATGCCATTAAGCCCAAAACAGTTAATCAAAAAAAGCTGATAGATTTAGTGTATGCCAACGATTTAGTATTTGCCTTAGGCCCCGCAGGTACAGGCAAAACCTATATTTCGGTGGCATTAGCGGTTCGTGCTTTAAAAAACAAAGAAGTAAAAAAAATTATTATTACGCGCCCTGCGGTAGAAGCAGGCGAAAGCCTTGGGTTTTTGCCAGGCGATTTAAAAGACAAAGTAGATCCTTATTTACGCCCTATTTACGATGCTTTGGATGATATGATACCGAAAGAAAAACTAAAGTATTATATGGACCATGGGATAATTGAAATTGCCCCATTGGCCTATATGCGAGGGAGAACCTTACATAAAGCATTTATACTACTTGATGAGGCTCAGAATACCACTCCCATGCAAATTAAAATGTTTCTAACACGTATAGGGCCTGAATCTAAAGCGATAATTACAGGCGACACAAGCCAAGTTGATTTGCCTAAACACCAAAAATCGGGCTTAGTCGATAGTATTGGCATACTAAAAGGCATTAAAGGTATTGGTGTTATTCATTTAGAAGGCAAAGATGTGGTACGCCATAAATTGGTAAAAGAAATTATAGAGGCGTACGAAAAAAATAATTAGTTTTCCTCCTTTACTTTTTGTAATTATTTCAATAACTTGTAAGAAAAACACGATATGTTTTTCTGGTCTCAATTTCCTTTTGTTAGAATTATTATTGCGTTTTCTTTAGGCATAATTGCGGCTGTTTTTTTAGCTGGGTATCATTATTTAGCTTATGTTTTTATTTTATTACCTACCTTATTTTTAATTGTTAGCCACTTTTTTAGTTCTGCCTTATTTTTAAAATATAATTGGATTTATGGGTTTGTGCTTGTTCTTCTAAGTTTTTCATTTGGTTATATTCGTTTATTTACAGAGGGACGATCTATTGAAAACGTACCCCCAAAAGCTATTTTAGCCTACCAAGGAGAAGTAATATCCCAACCTTTGGCTAAAGGTGATTTTGTTAAAGCCGTTATTAAAATCAGTGAGGTGAAAAATGAAGATTGGCACTCTGCCACCTATAAAATAAATTTATTTGTAAGAACTGATTCTATCCCATTTCAGTATGGAGATAAAATTTTGGTAAACGGAAGTCCATCTAATAGCAAAGAACCTCAAAACCCTAAAGAATTTAATTATAAGCGATATTTAAGTTTTTTAGCCATTTACCAGCAACATTTCACAAAGCCGCAATCTGTAATGGTGATATCGTCTGGTAATGGAAATAGCTTGATTGCCGCTTCGCTTAAATTGCGAATGCATTTTTCTCAATTACTAGATAGCGTTATAGAAAACCCCAAAGAAGCTGCCATTGCCAAAGCCCTGCTTTTAGGTGATAAAAATGAGCTAGATGATGAGATTAAAAATACGTATGCTGCCTCTGGAGCTATGCATGTATTGGCGGTAAGTGGGTTGCATGTAGGCATTATTTATGCAATTATTTTTTGGTTGTTTTCTTTACTACCTAAACAGCATCAGAAAAAATGGCTCATTGCCGTAATTTCAATACCGCTACTTTGGGGCTATGCATTTATTACAGGGTTGTCGCCATCGGTGTTAAGGGCTGTTACTTTATTTTCTATTATGGCCATCGGAAATTCGTTTAATAGAAAAGCCAATATGGTTAATTTATTGGCAGTAAGTGCTTTTATTTTGTTGCTTTATAAGCCTTATTTATTAATGCAGGTAGGGTTTCAATTAAGCTATGTGGCCGTATTGGGTATCATTTTTATTTACCCTCAAATCCGCAAACGTTGGTTGCCAACCAGCAGGGGTTGGATTTTCTTTTGGGATATAATCTCTATTTCTATGGCAGCACAAATAGCTACTTTCCCTTTAAGTATTCTATATTTTCATCGGTTTCCCCCTTATTTTTTAATCTCCAATTTATTAGTGATTCCTGCCGCCACAATTATTGTGGGCGTAGGTATTGCACTTTTTTCATTTTCATCCGTTGGTATTATAACGCAATGGCTTGGTTGGCTGCTTGGTGCTATAATAGGGGTAGTAAATTATGTGCTCGATTTTATTTATAAGTTACCTTATAGCGATTTAGATAGTATTTATCTCAATGTATCTCAAACTTGGCTGCTGTACTTGTTAATCACTTTCTTGTTTTTATTTGTTGTTTATAAAAATAAATTATGGTCCAGAATGGCCAGCTTTAGTATGATTTTGTTTTCAATATTGGTCGGTCATCGTTGGGTTAAAAATAATTATACAAAACAAATTATAGCTTATAAAGTGTCAAATCATTATGCTATAGATTTAATTCAGTCGAGCCAAGTTTTTTTCATAATGGATTCTTCTTTAAGAAATAAACCAGACAAAATCCATTTTCATATTAAGCCAAATCGACTATTGCGCGGAGCAAGCCAAGCTGACTCCTCTAATTTTGTAGTTAAAAAATTGCCCATTGGAACAGCTGTGGTATGGAATGGCAGATCCGTTTTAGTTTTAAATAAACCAAGCACTAAAAAATACCCGTTTGATATTGTATTTTATAAAAAGGACAGTACGTTTAATTTAAACTTTTGATATCCTTATACTTTCTAAAATATTGCTAATCTTGGGCTTAGCTTTGTAGTTTTGATAAAATTAATTTTTATGCAATTTGTAAGCTATACATCTAAAAATCGAGTGGGGTATATTACCCTTAACCGACCCGAAAAAAGAAATGCCTTAAATTTTCAGGTGGTTTCGGAGTTGAAAGAGGCATTTGATTTAGCTACAACTGATTCGGCTGCAAAGGTAATTGTATTGAAGGCAGAAGGGAAGGCTTTTTGTGCGGGCGCAGATTTGGCTTATTTAGAGCAATTACAACAAAATTCTTTTGATGAAAATTTAGCCGACTCTAACCATCTTAAAGAGTTATTTTTACAAATTTATACGCTCCCAAAAGTAGTGGTAGCGGCCATTCAAGGGCATGCCATTGCTGGGGGCAGCGGGTTAGCTGCGGTGTGCGATTACTCTTTTGCGGCATCCCATGCAAAATTTGGTTATACCGAAGTACGAATTGGATTTATACCTGCCATAGTTATGGTGTTTTTGCTTCGGAAAATTGGCGAGCAAAAAGCAAAAGACTTACTACTTTCTGGCAGATTAATATCCGCTAAAGAAGCCACCAATTATGGACTAATTACCAAGGTGGTGGAGGGAGATTTAATCAAAGAGGTGGATGATTTCGCTTTAGAATTAATCAAAAAAAATTCGGGACAAAGTATGGCAGCCACCAAACAAATGATTGCAGATGTGCAAAGTTTATCTTTAGAAGAGGGACTAAAGTTAGCATCGGAACAAAATGCAACCGCTCGTGCTACAGATGATTGCAAAAGAGGAATTGCTGCTTTCTTAAAGAAAGAACCTATAAACTGGTAGCTGCTAACTTTGACTACACCTGAACTCATATTAAAAAAATATTGGGGGTACGATTCTTTTCGACCTGTACAAAAAGACATTATTCAGTCTGTGCTTAAAGGCCATGATACGTTGGCACTACTGCCAACAGGTGGAGGTAAATCCGTATGCTATCAAGTGCCAGGGCTTTTAAAAGAGGGGATTTGTATAGTAATAACCCCATTAATTGCGCTGATGAATGATCAAGTTACGGCTCTAAAAAAGAGAGGAATTAAAGCAATAGCTATTCACTCTGCGCTAGATTATCGAGAAATAGACAATGCATTAAATTCGTGCATTTTTGGAGGTATTAAATTCTTATACTGCTCTCCCGAGCGTGTGCAAACAGAACTCTTTATAGAAAGAGTAAAGGAGATGAATGTGAACTTATTGGCAGTAGATGAGGCACATTGTATATCGCAATGGGGGCATGATTTTAGACCTTCCTACTTAAAACTCAAAGAATTTAGAAGTTTGTTAAAAGGGGTTAGTGTGCTTGCCCTAACGGCAACAGCAAAATTAAAAGTGCAAACAGAGATTCAAAAGGATCTTGGGTTCGAAAACGGACATTTATTTAGCAGTAGTTTTGTTCGACCTAATATTTCCTTTTCTGTGCGCATGGTGGAAGATAAAGAAGCTAAGTTATTAGAAATTCTTAAAAAGGTAGAAGGTAGCGCTATTGTGTATGCTCGTTCAAGAAAAGGTACAAGAGAACTAAGCGAATTACTTAAGAAAAATAAAATTTCTTCCACTTTTTTCCATGCGGGGCTTTTGCCAAAAGAAAAAGAAACACGGCAAGCCAACTGGATTAATAATGGCACCAGAGTAATGGTGGCTACCAATGCTTTTGGTATGGGTATTGATAAAGCAAATGTAAGACTGGTGGTGCATTACCAAGCACCTTCGGCCTTGGAAGATTACTACCAAGAAGCAGGAAGAGCAGGAAGAGATGGATTTTTGGCGTTTGCTGTATTGCTTGTTCACCCAGCAGATGCAGAACAAGCGGAGCAACAACTTGCTTTTAATCACCCAACAAAAGAGTTCTTGAAACGTGTTTACCAGTCGGTGGCAAATCATTTTCAAATGGCAGTGGGTAGCGGATTTATGAGTTCGCGCACCTTTGAACTTCATGAATTTTGCCAAAAATACGAATTAGATACCATCCTTACTTTTCATGCTTTTAAACGGTTAGAAGAAGAAGGACTTTTGCAACTTGTCGATTCTAGCTTACGCCATAGCCGATTAAAAATAGCTGTAAATAATACCGAACTATATAAGTTTCAAATTGCCAATCAAAAATTTGATGCATTTATTAAAGGCATACTTCGAGTTTATGGGGGCGGGCTGTTTACGGATTTTTTGCTTATTTCTGAAATAAAGATTGCAAAATTTTTAGAGTCTAAGCCTCCACTTATTATTGAGTTTTTAAATAAATTAAATAAAATTGGCATTATTTCTTACATCCGTGCTTCGGGTAAACCAGAAATTGTATTTCTTAAACCTCGTGAAAGT
The DNA here is from genome assembly GCA_964524405.1 of uncultured Roseivirgaceae bacterium. Classification (GTDB taxonomy): domain Bacteria; phylum Bacteroidota; class Bacteroidia; order Cytophagales; family Cyclobacteriaceae; genus JAKISE01. The sequence goes on along the minus strand of CAZGDC010000049.1, from coordinate 385 downwards.
ACGGCTCAATTATTTTTGTCTGACAGCCGCCTTGAAACTTTAAAATTGAATGCCACCAATCGGTTGTCTTCTGTTTTATCCTATGTAAATGATGATAAATCGTGTAGGATGAAGCAACTATTAGCTTATTTTGATGAGAAGTATGAATACTGCGGAAAATGTGATAATTGTCTTGAAACAAAGAAAAAAAAGAAAAATGATTTTTATCCAATCATTTTAAAAGTACTAGCTGAAGGCCCTAGCTCAGTGGATCAACTGTTAAAGAGCGTTTCGTCCAATCAATCAGATAACTATTTACAATCGATTAGAGAAATGCTCGATGCAGGCGTTATTTTAAAAAATACAAATGGACTGCTAACCTCAAAATAAGTACCTATTCAGCCGA
>CAZGDC010000048.1:7772-14475 GCA_964524405.1 uncultured Roseivirgaceae bacterium | reverse complement strand
AATCCTTTGCTTCATTAACACAAGAAGAACAAAAGTCTGCAAATATTTTCCTTCATGATGTTCAAAGCGGAACAGTAAAATTAGTTAGCAGTAAAACGTTTAGAGATTATATAAATGAGTACCAATTCAATGCTAAAAACGATCAAATTTATAGACTTTCAAAAACTCTAGGATTAAATGAAACAAAACTAAGAGGCATGATGGATTCAGGTGCAACAGAAGCAAACATAAATGATTATGGCCGCTTTGATGAATTAAAAAACACCGTTGATAAAACTAAAGCAAAAGAATACTTTGAAAAGTTAGAGGGTGTTAAAATCCCAGCTTTTAAGGTTAATATTAGAATACAAAACTTACTTCAAAAATTTATTCTTGAGGGAGGATTTGAAATTTAAGAAATAGCCACCGTAAGTTCAACCCAGATCATGCATTAGAACTTTGTGATGAGGCTTAAAAATACAATAAAATGTATAGTGCATAGCACCCTGCGGAATACTACGACACCAAACAGTAACCATTTATAACCACTAATCAACTCAGTAATTAATAAAACAACCCTAAATAGTTTTCCTTATTCGCATTTACGCTATACCTTTTTTCAACCGTTTGCCTACCTGCATTACCTAGTGTATCTCTAAGCCCTTTCGATTCGATTAATTGACTTAAATGATTTACCCACTCCTCTTTTGTTGAAGCTAAAAATCCATTTACGCCATGCTCAATAATTTCAGTATTTACGCCAACGGGCGACATAATGGTAGGGATTGCCAACCCCATATATTGCAATCCTTTTAATCCACATTTACCATGCGTCCATTCAATATTTGGAAGCGGCATAATACCAATATCTATCTCTTGTAAATCTTCTACTTCCGTTTTGCTTTTCCACTTTTTACCTTTAATACCTAGTGGTTTATAGCTATAATTAGTATCACCAATTACTTTAAAAGCTATTTTATCGCCATACTTGGTTTTGATTTCGGTTAGTGCACCAATGGAACTTTCAAAATGCTTAATAGTTGTAAAGCTCCCACTCCAACCAATAATAATTTTCGAATCTTTAACTTTAGGAGATGGCTTATACCAATTTGTATTTATGGTGGTGGGTATAATTACTATGTTTTTATTAAACTGTTTGGCATAATTAGCCAAATAATTATTGCCTACCACAATGGTGTCGCATAATGCTATTATTTCTGAGGTTTTAGAGGGGCGTTTTAAAAAAGCTAGTTTAGCATTGGCTTCATTTTTATCTTCAATCCATATAGAATCATCAAAATCGAATATGAGTTTGGCACTTGTTTTTGCAAAACGTTTTTCAAAATACGTGGTACCTGTCATAAAAGCCTCGCGCTGAATAAAAATGTAATCGAAGTCATTCGCTCTTCTCACATCTTTTAAGCGTTTAATCCAACTTTTAAGAAAAATTAAAAGTTTCCCTATATAATTACCAGAAGAATAAAGCACTCGATCGTCTTTTTTAGAAATCAAAAATGAAAGCTCGCACCCTATTCCGTTAAATTCTAAAAACTCAAAATATTGTTCAAACCTATACCGCTGAGAGGGAGACCTATCGAAGCGGTGCATCCCAATAAATAGCACACGTTTTTTATTCATCTTCTTCAATTACAATTGTTAGTTGATTATACCAATCTTTACCATATTTACGAACCAATGGCTCTTTTAAAAACTTATAAACAGGTACTCCCAAGGCTTTTCCATTACTACAAGCAGCATTGCATATATCCCATTGGTCATAGTTTACGGCATCAAAGCTATCGTAGCTAGAAATTCTGATAGGATAAAGATGACATGAAATGGGTTTTTTAAAGTTTATTTTTTTGTCGATATAGGCTTGTTCAATACCACATTTTAAAATGCCCTGCTCATTATAAACGGAATAAGCACATTCTTTCGTGCCAATGGTTGGCGTAGAGTAATCGCCTTCCTCGTCTAAAATATAGGCACCTTGATTTTCAATTTCTTTTCTGCCTTTAACAGATAAGTATGGAAGTACTTTCTGTTGAATCGAATCCATAATATCTAGTTCCTCCTCCGTAAGAGGTGCCCCTAAGTCGCCTTCTACACAGCAAGCTCCTTTGCAACGTTCTAAATTGCAAACAAAAAATTCATCTTTAATATCATCCGATAAGATAACATTACCAACTTCTATCATACTGCTTAATTTTTACAAAAATACAGGGAATAAAATATCTTCGTTAATTTTGAAGAATTTTCTTAGAGGTGCTATTTGTAAACAATTACGTAGGAGTCAGCAAGCAATAAACTACTCCGAGGCAGATTTTTATACCCTTTCGAATGCTTTCGGGATGGCACAAAAATTTAACACTGAAAAAGGGAAAAAGAAAAAATGATGAGTTATTACTTTCCGATTCCTTAGGTAAATATTTGATTTGTTCACTTAGTTTTGTTAATTGGTTTACTAATAAAAATTAATGGATTATTTAGAAGGGTTGAACGAGCCTCAGCGAGAAGCTGTTGAAAATACAGAAGGGCCAATGATGATAATTGCAGGAGCGGGCTCTGGTAAAACACGGGTATTAACCTATCGGATTGCACACCTTATTAAGGCAAAAGGAGTTGACCCTTTTAATATTTTATCTCTTACATTTACCAATAAGGCATCCGCTGAAATGCGCAAACGCATTGAAGGTGTAATTGGCACAGAAGCTCGTAATATTTGGATGGGCACTTTTCACTCCGTATTTGCCAGAATTTTAAGAAGCGAGGCCTCCCATATTGGTTACACTAGTAATTTTACTATTTATGATGCAGACGACTCTAAATCTTTAATTAGAACTATTGTTAAGGAATTAAATTTAGATGATAAAATTTACAAAGCTAATATCGTATTTAGTCGAATTTCTGGGGCTAAAAACAGGCTAGTCTCTTACCAAGAGTATAATGCAAACCCTAGCTACAAAACCGATGACGCCCAAAATCGAAGACCAGAGTTAGGAAAGATTTATAAAATTTATGCAGAACGTTGCTTTAAAGCAGGCGCCATGGATTTTGATGACTTGCTTTTTAATACCAATGTGCTTTTTCGTGATCATTTAGAAATACTTAATAAGTACCAACATCGGTTTAAGTATGTAATGGTCGATGAGTTTCAGGATACCAACGTATCTCAATACCTAATTACCAAAAATTTATCAGCTGTAAACGAAAATATATGTGTAGTGGGCGATGATGCCCAAAGTATTTATGCCTTTAGGGGGGCTGATATTCAAAATATATTAAATTTTGAAAAAGATTATCCTGCCTTAAAAGTGGTAAAACTGGAGCAGAATTATCGTTCAACCAAAAACATTGTAAATGCAGCTAATAGCATTATTGGCTATAATAAAGCACAGCTTAAAAAAAATGTATGGACCTCCAATGAAGAGGGCAATCAAATAGAACTGATAAAAAGTGCTTCGGATCATGAAGAAGGGAAACTAGTAGCAACCTCTATTTTTGAAGATAAAGTACAACATCAATTACATAACTTTGATTTTGCTATTTTGTATAGAACAAACAGCCAGTCTAGGGCAATGGAAGAATCTCTGCGTAAACTTAACATTGGCTATAAAATTATTGGTGGAAAATCGTTTTATCAGCGAAAGGAAATAAAAGATTTATTAGCCTATATGCGATTTTCCATCAATACCAATGATGAAGAATCATTAAAACGAATTATTAATTTACCCAAAAGAGGAATTGGTGATACTACTGTAAACAAAATTATTGTGGTAGCAAATCAGCAAAACATTACCCTTTGGCAAGCCCTACAATACGCTCCTCAAATTGTGCCTGGCAGGGCAGCTAATGCCATTGGCGAATTTGTAAATAGTATCAAAAAATTTGCAATTGACGTTGCCAATAACGATGCCCACGAAGCCGCTAATGCCATTGCTAAAGGCTCTGGCTTGCTTCGCGACTTGTATGCAGATAGAACAGTGGAAGGATTAAGCCGATACGAAAATGTGCAAGAATTATTAAATGCGATTAAAGAATTTGTAGATAATGATGAAGCCGTAACAGGAGGAGAAGAGCCCAAAGACAAGCAACTTGGTACATTTTTGCAAGAAATTACTTTATTAACTGGCCAAGATCAGGATAAAGGAGATGACAACGATAAGGTTACGTTAATGACCATACACATGGCCAAGGGGCTAGAGTTTAAACATGTATATATTGTTGGTATGGAAGAAGATTTATTTCCATCGCAAATGATGCTAAGTTCGCGAGCCGATTTAGAAGAAGAAAGAAGACTTTTTTATGTAGCCATCACTAGAGCAGAGCAAAAGGTGTTTTTGAGCTATGCACTAAGCAGATACCGGTTTGGCAAGTTAAAAAGCTGTGAACCAAGCAGGTTTATTGACGAAATTGATCCCAAATTTATTCAAGAAAATAGTAAATTTGGAAGGAGAACAACGGAGCCTGTTGCCAAAAACACCAATGGGTTTGCTAAAAATTTATTAAAAAGTGGAGGGACTAAACCTTCCATTAATAAGGCTTCCATACAACATACCCCTTCCTCGGATTTTAGCCCAAGTGATACAACCAATTTAGCAGAAGGCATGAAAGTGGAGCATCCTAAATTTGGATTTGGACAGGTGGTGGAAATAGATAATTCAGGAACAAGTAGAAAAGCGAAGGTTGCATTCGATAACTTTGGGGAGAAGACTTTATTACTTAGCTTTGCTAAACTTAAAATACATTGATTAATACTATATGTTTGATTATAACACGGATCGTAAACATTTAAGATTACGAGAATTTGGGCGAAATGTTCAAAAAATAGCAGATCACCTGCTTACAATAGAAGATAAAGAAAAGAGATTGAGATATGCAGCGGGGGTTGTTGAATTAATGAGGCAAATTGTGCCTTCTATTAAAGATTTACCTGAAGACACCCAGCGACTTTGGGATGATTTGCATATTATGACTAAATACCAATTGGATGTTGAAGGGCCTTTTGATAAACCAGATGAGTTTTTGGTTAATAACCCACAAAAAGTAGCCTATAACATGCACAGAATTAAGTTTAAGCATTATGGTTATAATTTGATTTTAATGGTACAAGAAGCAGTAAAAATGGAAGATGAGGCTCAAAAACATGATGCGATTATTCATATTGGCAAGCTAATGAAAAGTTATCATATAACGTGGAATAAAGAAATTATTGACGATGAAGTGCTTGTTAAAAATATCGGATTAATGTCTGAAGGGGCATTAAAAATTGATATTGAAAAAGTGAAGGCGGAGAACTTATTCGAACCTTTGTACAAAGATAAAATTCGACCTGACAATACAATTAATACCAATAGCCGTCATAAAAAAAGTACTAACGGACATAAGAGCCAAAATCGTAGAAGAAGAAGCTAATGGCGATTTTTGAAATCGAGGGTGGTGCAAAGCTTTCAGGCTCAATTGAAGCACAAGGAGCAAAAAATGAAGCACTTCAAATATTATGTGCTGTTTTACTTACTTCCGAAGAAGTAACAATTCATAAAGTACCCGCCATTATAGATGTGCTCAAGCTAATTGATTTGCTAAGTGTAATGGGTGTAAAAGTTACTCAACTTAGCGAAGAGAGTTTTAAGTTTAAAGCGGAACATGTTAATGTTGATTATTTAGAAACCGAAGAATACACCCAAAAAGCATCTGCTTTAAGAGGATCAATAATGATTTTAGGGCCGTTATTAGCACGTTTTGGAAAAGCAAAAATACCACAACCAGGAGGCGATAAAATTGGTCGTAGGCGGCTTGATACACATTTTATAGGATTTCAAAATCTAGGTGCTAAGTTTAATTTCGAAAAAGATAAAGGCTATTATTCCATTGATGCTTCTAATTTAAAAGGAGCCTATATGTTATTGGATGAGGCTTCTGTAACAGGAACCGCCAATATAATTATGGCGGCCGTTTTGGCACAAGGACAAACGACTATTTATAATGCGGCTTGCGAGCCTTATATTCAGCAATTATGTAAAATGCTGAACCGAATGGGTGCCGATATTACAGGCATTGGGTCTAATTTATTAACAATAAATGGGGTTGATAAATTAGGAGGAACATCGCATACCATGCTGCCTGATATGATTGAAATAGGCAGTTTTATTGGAATGGCAGTAATGACGCAGTCAGCACTTACCATTAAAAACGTATCGGTTCAAAATCTAGGCTTAATACCAACCATGTTTAGAAGAATGGGTGTTAAGTTAGAGATTACTGGCGATGATATATTTGTACCCTCACAGAAGCATTACGAAATTGAGTCGTTTATAGATGGCTCCATTATGAATATTGCAGATGCCCCTTGGCCAGGCCTAACCCCAGATTTGCTAAGTATTATTTTAGTAATGGCTACCCAAGCAAAAGGCACCGTACTCATTCATCAAAAAATGTTTGAAAGTCGATTGTTTTTTGTAGATAAGCTAATTGAAATGGGAGCTAAAATTATTTTATGCGATCCTCATAGAGCCACCGTTATTGGATTAGACAGGCAAACTCCTTTGCGCGGAATTACCATGACTTCCCCCGATATTAGGGCAGGAGTTTCACTATTAATAGCCGCTTTATCGGCCAAAGGAAATAGCCGTATTTTAAATGTAGAACAAATTGATAGAGGCTACCAAAATATAGACAAAAGGCTAAATGCCTTAGGCGCAAAAATTAAAAGATTGCCATAATT
>CAZGDC010000048.1:0-7672 GCA_964524405.1 uncultured Roseivirgaceae bacterium | reverse complement strand
ATATAGACAAAAGGCTAAATGCCTTAGGCGCAAAAATTAAAAGATTGCCATAATTACCTTACTAACTTTGGCATAATTGGTATAGCCAACTAATACCCCGAGGCAGAGCCATCGGAGTATTAGTTGGAGTTTGCTTTGCAAACAAATCTTGTTTCCGACCCAAAGGGTCGGAAAATTAAACCAAATGAACTATCGCCCTGCGATTAAATGGCACAACCAACTATTTTTTTAAATTGATGTTGATAGCAATTGTTATCATTCGAGTATATATCTTAGTAGATTCCTAACCAACTCCATCCTATACTTAATTTAACAGGTATCAACCCAAAACAATTAAAATTATGAGAAGGATATTAACATCAAGTGGCTTATTTATAAGCTTACTATTGGCTGCAAATTTTTCTTCGGTCGCCCAACTAAAAGGCAGCACTTTTGCCGAATCTAAATCAACTAAAACAGCTAACTTAACTTACACATTTTCTAAAACCCCAGGGTTTATTTATACTTCGGGCAGTGGCTATGCAGGTATTTGTGTTGATATTATGAAAAAATTTGAAGGCTATGTTAAAACCAACTATGGTATTACTATTCAAGCAAAATACCAATTAGCTACCAATGATAACTTTACACAAATGCTTTCCTCCGTTAAATCAGGCAGTGGAGGCGTGTTTGGTTTAGGCAATATTACCATAACAGATGCTAGAAAGAAGATGTATCACTTTAGTCCCCCTTTTATTAATAATATTTCGCTTATCGTTACTAATAAATCAGTTACAACACTTACAAAAATAGACGATATGGCGAGTAAATTTAAAGGGATGACAGCCTATACCGTAAAAGGTTCTACCAACGAAATTCAATTTTACAAATGGAAGAAAGCTTATTTTCCTGCTATGAAAATTGCCTATGTAAGCTCGTTTTCAGAGGCTGTACATAAAGTTGTGGCTGACCCAAAATCATTTACCAATGTAGATTTTACCTATTATTTAGATGCCGTTAAGGCTAAAAAGCCTGTAAAACGACATGTAGCAGGGGCATCTAATAGCGAAGAGTTTGGTATTATTATGCCTAAGTCAAATGATTGGGCTCCTGTATTAGCAGATTTTATGAACTCGGGTTTTTTAGATGGAGCAGAGTATAAAGCCATTATCCGTAAGCATTTAGGAGAAAGTGCTATTAAATTATTGGAATCAGTTAAATAAAGGAAAACCTAGGTCAATTATTGACTATTTAAAGGGGGAGTGCCACTTTAAAACTAGCCCCTTTACCAAGCGTGCTATTACAACTGATGCTACCGCCTAACTTTCTTATCAAGGATGAGGTTATGGCTAATCCTAACCCATTTGATAGTTCAGTACCCGTTGGCAGAGCGTTGCCAGTTTTATATTTTTTAAAAATTGAATCGATGGCATCTTCGCTAATTCCGATACCGTTATCCGATACTGTAAAGTAAAAATTCGCTCCATCATGGTCACAGTCAATTTTTATCTGTTCTCCAGTAGGAGAAAATTTTATGGCATTAGACATTAAATTATCAAAAATTCGAGCTACCGAGTTTAAATCAGTTTGCACTTCGCATGTGCGCTTGAGGGGTGCAAATATTAGGGTAATATTTTTTACATAGGCCACTTGTTCAAAATCTAACACTCTTTTTTGCAAGAAAGTGGCAAGGTCAAAAGAAGTATGCTTTAAGTGATAAGAACCAGACGTTAATGCTTTAATATCAACTAAGTTTTGCACGAGTGAAAGCCCTTCGTGGGCTATTAAATTAATTTTGCTAATAATCTCTTTAACTGATGTGTTGGCATCGCTTAATTCTAGTTTAAGCAAATTCCCCAATCCTTTAATTTTATTAAAAGGGGATTTTAAATCATGAGAAATTAAACTAATAGCATCGTTTTTTTCCTCGTTAGCCAATGCTAAATTCTTATTGGCAGTTTTTGCTTTGCGTAAAGCAAACCAAATAAAAGAAGCTAGTAAGATAATGGTAAAGACAAGTACAATTAAAAAATTTCTTAAAAGTCGATTATTTTCTATTATTAATGCTTGATTATTAATGGTTGCAGATGTTAACTTCTGTTCATTTATTTTTAGTTCTATTTCAAAGGATTGCTTCATCTGATCAACTCGCCACGATTCTTGTTTTCCGTTAAGACTATCCATCAAATGCATGTAGTCTTCGAGGTATAATAGAGCCGTTTCTTTTTCTCCTATCTTCTTATAAATAATATAAAGGATGTAATTGGCTTCTTTTTGCTCATTAGGAAATTTTTGATTTATTGCTTGCTTTAGGGCAAGGTTAGCATGGCTAATGGCTTTAGTAGGACTGCTATTTTTTAAATAAGTACTAGCTAAAGAAATGTTAGTAATTACAATTTCTTTTTTATTATCAATAATTTTAAAGGTGTCTAGAGCTATGTAATACCCTTCTAGTGCTTCCTTATAGTGGCCTTTGCTCTCATGCACGTTGGCAATTTTTAATTTAGCGGTTGCATAACCTTGTTTATCCTTTAACTTGTCTAAGTAGGTAAGAGCTGTGGTGTAATTTATCAATGCTGAATCTAGCTTGTTTTGTTTAAAAGAATAATCGCCTTTCATAACATAGGCTTGATGCAAGCCTCTTAAGAATTTATCTTTATTAAATTCTTCAATCGCATAGTTTAAGTAGTGGTTAGCGTTATAATAATTGTCAATTTTGATATGCAACCCTGCAACATAAAGAGCCGACCTTGCAATGTGAATGGGCGTGCCAATGCTATCGGCAATACTCAAAGATTTATAATAATATTTCATCGCTTGCGAATCGTTGCCTTGGGCTTCATATACGTTCCCTATTTGGCGTAAACTGGTCGACTGTATGCGGTAATAATTATAGGTAGCACTTATTTCTTTAGCGCTTAGGCTATATTTTAAAGCTAAATTTAATTCCCCTAATATTAACTTTGCAGCAGACATCCTGTTCAAAGAGATTGCTTCTCCTTTGGCGTTATTTAGTGTTTTACTGAGGGTATTGGATTTTTTGGCGTACTCATAAGCGCGCGTAGCGTTGCTAAATTTATAAGCCCATGATAGGGCATTATAAGTGGCTATTTTTTGACTGTCAACAGATGTTGTTAAACTTTTATTTAAACTATCTATATAATATTGCTTTTGCCCAAATAAAGAAAAACTATTGGAGATAATGAGTAAAATAATTAATATGTTCGTTTTCCTTATTGCCATTAAAATATATAGAGCACTAATATAACGAACTTCTTGATTAGTACATAACGTACCTAAATAAATGACAGCCAGATGACTTAAATTGAACCGATTCAATTTAAGGAGCTAACCGAGCTTATAGCACCAGAAAATTCACTTGGGCGAATTAGCCGGATGGATGCTATTAATAATTAATCTGTGGTTGAAGTAGCTCTATGTACGTTGGAAGCTAAAATAGCCTCTATCGACCGTGCGGTAAATTATATAAATGAACATAACTTTCGTGTTTGCAAAAAATGTAAAAATAGTATTCTTGTAGGTAGATTATTATGAATGCCGGGTTCTGTTTTTTTTGTTATATTTTATAACTGTACCAGTTATAAAATATCAAGCTGATTACTGAGTTGGCATTAACTTTTAAAGTATTATTGCAGTATGATAACATGGGCGATTTTATTATTAATATTAACGATAGGCATTGGTCTCATTATTATTGAAATAATTTTTGTTCCAGGCACTACCGTCATTGGGGTTTTAGGATTAATATGCGTTATTGCTGGCATCCTTTACGGATTTTCTGAATTTGGTTCGCCTACCGGTTGGGTTATTGCCGCAGCTGCCGCAATCATTTCAATAGCCGTTATTATTGTAGGTTTAAAATCGGGCATGTGGAAACGCTTTGCCCTTAATCAAACCATAGATAGTAAAGTAAATGACCATGTGTTAATCGAAGTTAAAGTAGGAGATGAAGGAGTTGCGATGTCGGCACTGCGGCCTGTTGGCAATGCAGAGTTTGGCGATGATAAGTTAGAAGTTACAACATTAGGAGAGCTAGTAGATAGTGATTCTAAAGTGAAAGTAACTCATATTGAAGGAAGAGTAATATATGTTAAACAATTAAATAATTAAACGTGGGAACATCAGGAGTAGGATTATTAGTAATGGTATTTGGAGCGATTGTCTTTTTGGTAGTCTTTCTTTATTTCATTCCTATCAATTTATGGATTACAGCCATATTTTCAGGAGTAAAGGTAGGATTATTTGAACTCGTATTTATGCGTATTCGAAAAGTGCCACCTAGTGTAATTGTAAATCAGATGATAACAGCTACTAAAGCAGGGCTTAATGTAACAACCTCTGAATTAGAAACGCACTACCTCGCAGGGGGGCATGTGCCATTGGTTATTAAAGCATTAATATCGGCAGATAAAGCAAATATTCCGCTTGATTTTAAACAGGCTACCGCCATAGATTTGGCAGGTAGAGAAGTGTTTGAAGCGGTTCAAATGTCGGTTAACCCTAAGGTAATAACAACCCCTAAGGTAGCAGCCGTAGCAGCGGATGGTATTCAACTTATTGCCGTGGCAAGAGTTACGGTAAGGGCAAATATTAGTCAGTTAGTGGGCGGTGCAGGTGAAGACACCATTTTAGCCCGTGTGGGCGAAGGTATTGTAACCTCTATTGGTTCGGCCAAATCGCATAAAGAAGTGTTACAAGACCCTGATAAAATTTCTAAACTTGTATTATCACGTGGCTTAGATGCAGGCACAGCCTTTACTATTCTTTCCATTGATATTGCCGATGTAGATGTAGGCGTAAACATTGGAGCACAATTGCAAACCGATCAAGCCATGGCCGATCTTAAAGTAGCCGAAGCAAGAGCAGAAGAGCGAAGAGCCATGGCCGTTGCTTATGAGCAAGAAATGAAGGCAGAAGCACAAAAAGCTCAAGCCGAAGTAATTAGAGCTGAGGCATTGGTGCCTCAAGCAATGGCAGATGCATTTAGAGCAGGTAATTTAGGCATAATGGATTATGTAAAAATGAAGAATGTAGAAGCCGATACCGATATGAGAGAGTCGATTGCTAAAGGATCTCCAAAGAAAAGAGGAGCGGATAAAAAATAGTATTTATTATAGTTAATTTATGGGGAAGGTTTGCAATTGTATTTGCAAACCTTCCCCTTTTTATTTTCTTAGTACTGTTTATTGTACCTATTCAGCCAAGAGTCATTTCGGCTAAATAGGTAATGTTTATTTTAAAATAGTTGCAAAACGGTGGCATTCAATGATTTGAATTCAGCATATGAAAAAAATAGTATCCATATTATTACTGACTTTTATTACATTAAATATAGCTGCTCAATCGGACTTTTTGACCGAACAGAAAAGATATAAACGGGTAAGAACTGCAATTAATGATAAAGAACAATTAGTCTTAAAAAAGTTAAAAGAAAATAGCATAGAACTAGATGAACTCAATATCTTGATTATTGCTTATAAATACGAAAGCGAAGTTGAAATATTTGCGAAAAAAAAGACTGAATTAACATACAAAAAACTTGAAACTTATAGCATTTGCTCTAAATCTGGACAATTAGGACCAAAAAGAAAACAAGGAGATTATCAAGTTCCAGAAGGTTTCTATTTTATTGATAGATTTAATCCAGCAAGTAATTTTTACCTTTCATTAGGAATAAATTACCCAAACCTATCTGATAAGAGAAAAAGCAATGCAACAAATTTAGGTGGAGATATTTTTATTCATGGTTCATGTGTTACAATTGGTTGTTTACCAATGACAGACGATAAAATCAAAGAGATTTATCTTTATGCAATAAATGCTAAAAACAATGGACAAGACAGAATACCCTTTTATATATTTCCATTCAGAATGACGGAACAAAATTTTATAGAATACAAAAAAAAGTATAGTAATAAAACTGAATTAATAGACTTTTGGACAAATATCAAATTAGGTTACGATAAATTTGAGAAAGAGAAGAAGGAATTAATTGTATCTATAAGTAAAATGGGAGATTATATCATTAAATGATATAGAAAATACCTGTTGCCCATGTTAACATTGAAATGCCGCATTAGATTTTTTATTTTTCACAGCCTCATCGTTCATTTTAATTATTACGACATCTCAAAATTAAAATGGCATAAGAACTGCAATCCGTCATAGTGGACTCGCACCACCTAGTTATTAATCATGCACGGCACACAATAAAAAAGAGGCTATTAATAATAGCCTCTTTAAAGAACTTGTTTTTTTATCGCAGGGCAATCTCATTTAGTTTAATTCCCCAGCCTTGTGGGTCGGAAACAATATTGTTTGCAAAGCAAACTCCAACTTATACCATTATTAACATTAAAGTGGCTAAACTACCTCTACGAATCTGCCCTGGGCTAGTTTATTTATTATCTATAAAACCAATATTCCAACCAATATTAAATTGCCAAACATTATAACTAATGTCTCCTATGCCAGCAATTTCAGACTTATAGGTGCCTGGGAAATGATAGGATGTTGCTATTTGAAAAGAGCCGAGATGAACACCTATTTCAGGAGCAAAACCAAAACTCATTTTCCGTTTCAACGTTAATGCAACCACTCCATCAACATCAACTATTCCAGGTCTAATTCCATATAATCCTGCCATAACACCCACAAATGGTCTAACACCACCTTCGCTAAAAAAATATTTTGCTTTTAATAAATTACCATTAATGCTAGTCGCTTTTATAGCTAATCCTGCTAAGTCCCCAATAACAACTCCACTGCTATTATATTCGAATCCAACAGTAAGGTTGGGGTTTATATTATACATAACATTTAGATAAAAATTAATGCCAAATCCATTATCTCTTAGCCCTGAGTCATCTTTATCCGAAGCTGCTGCTCCTCCAAAACCAACTCCAATACTCATTTTTTTATCTTGTGCATTAGTTGCAAAAATTACACACAAAATTAGCATTGATAATATTAATATTTTTTTCATTTTTTATTAGATAAATTTTAGATTTATTTAGCCGCAAAGCAAAGAAATAACTAAACAAATTACAACAAAAATGAGCTGCGTTTTTATTAACGCTGACAATGTTTTTCCACCATTGGTATTAAATTTTAGAAATCTTAAAACTAATAATTTTACCGTATCTAAAGAAAAAATTCACACTCTTGAATTCAGCACGCACTACTATTAACCAGACGGACATAAGACGAAAAGATTAAAGACATAAGACTCTTATTTTTAACAAGTTAAAAATAATTTAATAACGTTTAATTACCGTCAGGTTAATAATACCATTTTAATTTTGAAATGTCGTAATAATTAGATTGAACTATTTTTTGCAATATCGAGGCAAAATAATATACCATCCCGAAAGCTTCAAGACGGGACAATGAGAGTGTGAAAAAGAATCAATCTAATACGGCATTTCAATGTTAATATGGTATAATTTACAAAATCAACTTTCCGAAAGATTAACCCCATCTACTAATACCGTAAATAAACCTACAAGTTTATATATCGTTATTGCGAATCTCGTTATTGCGAGATGTGGAAATCTGTTAAATAAACAGCTGAAGAGTAGCGAAAAAGAATTTTTTAGCCAAAATTAATTTTGGGTGAACAAATACCCTAAAATTTAATCTAAAATAAAGCCCTTGCAAATCATTGATTTAC
>CAZGDC010000047.1:0-14491 GCA_964524405.1 uncultured Roseivirgaceae bacterium | reverse complement strand
TTTGAAAGGTTCTTAAAATAAACTACTCCGAGGCAGAGCCATCGGAGTATTAAGTGGAACTTAATACCGACCTAGAAGGTCGGCATTAAACCAAATGGGCTTTCGCCCTGCGAATAAATTAGCTTACAAAATATTGAGCGACTGCTCTTTTATTTTTTCCAATTCTTCTTTCATGGCAACCACGTACCGCTGTATTTCAGCATCATTTGCTTTAGAGCCAATGGTATTTATTTCTCTCCCTATTTCTTGCGAAACAAACCCTAACTTTTTTCCGATTGGCTCGTCCAATGCTAACGTTTCAACAAAGTACTTTAAGTGATTTTTTAGCCTAATTTTTTCTTCGTTAATATCGAATTTTTCGATGTAATAGACTAGTTCTTGTTCAAACCTATTTTTATCTACGTCCACCTCTAACTCTAGGTTAGCTAAAGCCAATTTCAATCGTTCTGTAACCTTGTCAACTCGATTGGCATCAAGTTTTATTATCTCTTCTAAATTTAAAGAAATAGCTGTGCTATAATCCTTTAGTTTCTGCCCTAATTCATCTCCTTCTTGAACTCTAAATTGGTTGCAAACTAAAATCGCTTTTTTTATTACGTTCGGTATGGCATCAACCACTTCTGGAGGCATTACCACACTACTAAAAGATTTAAACACGCCAGGGGCTTGCATCGCCAATTTAAACAACCCTTCTTCGCTTACTTTATTTTCAGCGGCCATTTTTTTATACAACTCGAAATAATTTTGAAATTGCTCTTGGTCTATCAACGTTTGGGTTGCCAAATCATTAGAAATTTCTACTGCTACAGAAATTTTCCCTCTCACCAATAAGTCCGAAATAAGCTTTCGCCACTCAATCTCTTTGGCACTTAGCTGAGACGACATTCTCAAGTTTATATCGGCAAATTTGGAGTTTAACGTTTTAACTTCAACTGAAATAGTGTACTCCTCTACTGTTTGGCTTGATAAGCCAAAACCAGTCATAGATTTAGTCATAAAATAATTATTAATACCGTTTAAGTAGTTACCTGTTTAAAAATCATGCCCTAATGTAATATAAAATTTTGTATCACCCACTTGGTCATCTTCATAAGGAAATGCCAGATCAAATTTCATAAAATATCCAAAAATTACACTCCGCATTCCCACACCATATCCCATTAACCAAGGATTTTTAAATGTTTGTATTTTAGCTGTAAAGTTATCGTCCTCAATAACAACGGTACTAATATTATTGCCTTCGTTAAAAGGCGAAATGCCTGTCCAAGAAGATCCAATATCAAAAAATCCCACTAATTGAAAATTATTTATAAAGCTACTCCCAACAGGGCCTGAGTGAAAAATAGAAGCAATTGGCATTCTAAGCTCAAAGTTTGCAAACAACACATTGGATCCATAAAATGTATTAAAATCATAACCTCTTAGCGAGGTAGCATGCTGCAAAAAGTATAAATCTTGATTTTCGACACTAGGGCTAGGCAGCCAAGGGTTGGCCTGAGCATGCGGTTGTTTAAATACCCAATTATCCATCCCTCCTAATAAATAATTATGTCTATACCTGCCAAAGAAACTTCCATAATACACTCTGCTAGCAAATACTAAGGATTTATAAATTTTTTGATAATGTCTAAAATCGAAACTTAAATTACTAAACGTTCTGTCTCGGTCGTTTAGTGCTTCATTATGCGAAAATCGAAGCTTAAATCTTGTGCCTTGCAACATGTTTTGGCCAAAAACGATTGAATTGTCAAAAACAAATTCAGCAGTAATCCCCGCATAAGAATTACCTATTTGTTCTGGCTTAACAATACCCCCCGACAATAATGCTGGACTTAAATCCTGAAATCGAGTGTATGTATAAGATGGTTTAATTGCCAGCCTTGCCTTGGTTGTAAATGGCAATAAAGCGGCCACTTCTATTTTATTTTTGGCATATTTCTGTCTTAACTCGCCCCCCTCATTTATAAACCAACTATTTCTTTCGTACCTAACTGAATAGTCTATCAAATTTTTCAAAAACTGGTACTCTAAATATACATCCCCACTTTTAAAATCGTTTAACGACAGCATGGCACCAGCATCAAATCTGTGATTTCCCAACATATCGTTCATTTGAGCTTCTAATAAAATGCCAAACCCACGAATAGGGTCTATTACAAAGGATGTTACTATGTTATCAGCACTAACAATGGGTTCATAATTAAAAGGCCCCTTTACTTTAGTAACATGCGAAATTCGTTTATAATTACTTAAAAAAGACCCCGTCTTTTTTTTCTTTTTTACTACTTCTTTATCAAACACATAATTGTCGGTATCAATTAAACCTGTTTCGTCCGTATTCTCCTTTTTAGGAGGGTCTTTTTTTGCAGAATCTTTCTGCGAATCTAACTCTATAAAAGGCACCTTCTTTTTAATTAATAACGATTCTGTATTTTTCTTTTTTGCTGCCTCTAAACGTTTTGCTGACAAAAACTTAGCTTGTTGTATTTGCTGCCTTGGCGTAAGTGGGGTAAACGAAGATTGCGAAAAATCGAAATTAGGATCTATAAATAGTTGCTCCTTTTGTTCATTTAAAGTAATATAAACAAATATGTTTTTATCAAAATTTACATCGTAATTTCTAATATTTTTAGAAAAATTAGATACCTGAAGATATAAGCTATCTTTTAAGCTATATCGAAACAAATTAGTGATGCCTTTTTGGTTACTCAAGTAAAAAAACTCCGACTCTGTTTTTCCTCTTGGAGCAAAATCGTAACTAATGGTATTCGTTAGTCTGCTTAAAATGGTTTTGGTAGTATCAAGGTTAAAAGTAAAAATATTAAAATTAGAGTTTAGTTTTTTGATATTTTCCTCATCCACTTTTAAGGTATCATTCGATCTATTTGAACTAAATATAATAGTATTGGAATTTGGAATAAAAGAGGGATTTACATCATCATAATAATCATTAGTTAGCCTTCTAATTTTATTTCGTCTTACACTTAATAAATAAATGTCTGTTTTACCGGATCGATTTGCACTTAATGCAGCCAACCTCCCATTTCCAGAAAAACTAATGTCGTTAATATCTTCTAAGTTTCTTAAAGGAGTTGCTATTTTACTTCCTGTTTTGGTATCGTACAACCATAAATAATACCCTCCTTTTCGATAAACCACAATTCCTAGCGTATGCTCATTTTGCCAATCTAATAGTGGCATCGTATTATCAACACGTTGATCTGCTACTTGGTGCCCATCAGCAATAATTTTATCTGTTTTACCAGAAACAACATCTTTAATATAAATATGGTATTTAGAATTGTTGTTGACTGCATACGCCAACTTCGTGGCATCTTTGTTAATAGAAATATCGCTAAAGTGTTCTCCTAATTTTAATGTGTGCACTATGTTCGCTACATTAGGAGGCGTGTACGATTTTAATATCTGCTTCGACATATTACTGTAATACTCTCGCCATTCGTACATAATTTGCCTAAACGGAACTCCTAAAGCAAATGTTATACTCTTCTCTTCGCTACGTACCATCCGAACCAAATTAAGAATCTGGTTTACATTATTTTTTCCATATTGCTGTACTAAAAAATTCCACATGGACTGCCCTGCAAAAACAGCATCCCTCTTTTCTAATTTATTCAAGCTATTTATAGCACTACTGCTCATCAGGTCTCTTATCCTATCATCCATTTCTACATCCCATCCTTTGGCTAGGTAAGCGATAGCACCTTTAACAAACCAATCGGGTAAACTCATTAAATAGGCATTTTGCCACATATCAGTAAGGCTACCTCCAAAAAGCATGTCGTTTAAAATTAATTCGGATAAGCCCATTACTAGCTCTTGCTTTAATCCAATAATTGAGCCTGGGTTGGCAACTTCTGCATAGGTTCTTACAAACTCCGTTTGCCCACCTACTCGGTGCGATACCCTATTTACGCCCATATTACTTTGTTGCATTTCTGCAACCGAATTATATATAAATATTTTTGCTTTAAAATAGGGGCTGTAGCCAACAATATCGGTAATTCGCTCAAACTCTGTTTCTAAAAATTCAATAGATTTACGTGCTGTTTTAGCTCCTTTTCCATAAAAATACACATCGAAATTAGTGCTGCTATAAAATTTCCAGTCAAAATCTGTATATTGTAATCTGTTTTTCCCAAACACCTCTCTTGTTTGCTGTGCAAACACAAAAGAGATGGAGAATATCAGCATCATTGCTATTATACTTAAAATCTTCACGCTTTATTTATATCTATAACTCAATAATACCGATTCACATTTACTTCTGCATCAATTGGAGTGCCATCAATTAAATAATTTGCTAATTGATTGGCGAAAAATGGAGTCAAAGATACTCCTTTCGTACCTAAACCATTGAATATAGCCATTTGTTCATGTGTATTACTTATGCCTAACACTGGTCTTCTGTCAGCTACCGAAGGTCTTACACCTGCCTTATGTTCAATTACTTTATATGGCTTTACCAATATGGCTCGCAGTTTTACTTCTATTTCTTCTTTCCCTTGCTCCGTTGGTTTCCAGCTTAAATCTTTATGATTATAATTAGACCCAACCGTATGGCTTCCTTTACGAGGCAAAATAAAAACGCCTCGATTATACACCTTATTCAACATAGGTTCTATATTAATTTTTAACACCTCTCCTTTTACGGGTCTAAATTTTACGCCTGAAAAATAGATATTTTCAACATCTGCCACACCTCCGCAAAAAATTATTTTTTTAGCTTTAATACCTTTATAAACGACCAAATTATCAATAAAGTTTATTAAATCAATGTCAAATTTCTCATTCAATATTTGATTGCTGCTTTTTAGCTTTTTATTAGTAGCATCCAAAAAAGATACTGTATCCAAATAACCACTACCCTTTAATAATAAACCTCCATAAGGGTCTGCAACTACTGCTTCTTGCTCACTTTTAGTCCTCACTTCTTTAATAAATGGCTGATAAGTTGAATCAACACTCTTGCCTTGCCATTCATTTTGCTCTTCAATACTTACAAATGGCCTGTAAATAGGTGTGTTAAAATAAAATTTTTCTTTTAACGTAGATTCGGCTTTTTTGTAAAATTTATCTAGAAACGGAAAAAGCTCCTTAGCCCTCCAAGTAAGTGTCATTTTTCTGCCTGTAATAGGGTTAATAAGCCCCGCAGCTACCCTTGAGGAACTATTCCCATTGGGGTCGTTATAAACTAATATTTTTTTTCCTCTTTCGAGTAATTCTAGTACTAAACAACTTCCAGCTAAGCCTTGCCCCACAATTATATAATCGTATTCTCGTCCCAAGTTTTGCGTATTGAAATTAAAACCACCTATTTTGCTGTAAAATTCCTTATTTATAATTTATGATTACTGTTAAAACCTTTGTTTTTAATCCGTTTAGTGAAAATACGTATATTCTTTATGATGAAACTAAAGAATGTGTAATTATTGACCCCGGTTGCTTTGATAAAAATGAAGAAGATGAAATCACTTCTTTTTTATCAAAAAATGAGCTATCTCCTAAATATATATTGATAACTCACGGGCACATCGACCATGTATTAGGCGTTAACTATCTAAAAAAAATGTTAAACATACCTGTTTGGGTGCCCAAAGAAGAAGAAGACACTTATAATGCAGTTCCCTCTTATGCTGGCTCTTATGGATATGAGAAATATCAACATACACCAATCGATCATTTAATAAATGAAGGAGAGGAAATTATATTTGGAAATTCAACTCTAAATACTATTTATGCCCCAGGGCACTCTGCTGGGCACGCAGCCTTTATAAATAACGAACAAAATATTTGCATGGGGGGCGATATTCTTTTTAATGGCAGCATTGGGCGTGTAGATTTACCAGGGGGCGATTATGAAACGCTCATTAATAGCATAAGAGAAAAAATATTTACGCTTAATGATTCTATGGTGGTTTATCCTGGCCATGGCCCAACCACCACCATTAAGCACGAAAAAGCAACCAATCCATTTTTTACAACACATTAGTAATGATTAAAAAGCATATTCCAAATACCATTACCCTCGCCAACTTAACGTGTGGATGTATTGGTATTATAGCTTGTACAAAAGGTGATTTAGCAACCGCCTCCTATATGATTTGGTTAGCGGCTATTTTTGATTTTTTTGATGGGTTTACGGCTCGGCTTCTCAACGTTTCTTCTCCTATTGGAAAAGAGCTTGATTCACTGGCCGATATGGTAACTTTTGGTGTGCTTCCTTCTTTTATCTTATTTAGTTTATTAGAAAATTTAGGCGCCAATAACCTCGCTTATATTGGCTTTGTATTGGCTCTTTTTTCAGCGTTGCGATTGGCGAAATTTAATATTGACACAAAGCAAGCCAACGGATTTATAGGCATGCCAACACCAGCCGCTGCTTTTTTTGTGTCGGGCTTAGCATTTTGGCCTGCCGACTCCATTTTAATTAATAGCTCCATAAATATCGTTTTTATAAGCATATCCTTATCACTTTTTCTAGTCGCACCCATTCCAATGCTCGCATTAAAATTTAAAGATTATTCGATTAAAAACAATATTTCGCGCTATCTTGTTGTTATTATTTCAGCGTTATTACTTGCTATTTTAGGAAAACAATCTTTTCCAATAATTATTAGTTTTTACCTAGTCTTGTCACTTTTGGTTGCTTTTAAGCATAAAAGACTACCAGGATTAAATTAAATGACCCGTTTAACTCTTTTATTAGTAATTGCTGCTTCCATTTTTACCAAAAAATGCCCAGCACAAACCAATTCTATTTTAGCAAATGGAAGTTGGTATAAATTTGCTATTACTGAAACTGGCGTATATGAATTAAAAGGATTAGATCTTGAAAATGCAGGCATTTCAATCGCTAATTTAGACCCCAAGAAGCTAAGGTTGTTTGGCACTCCAGGTGGCATGCTCCTACAAAAAAACAGTGCAACAAGACCCGAAGACTTAGAAGAAATTGCCATTAAAGTAATAGGGGAAGAAGATGGCAACTTTAGTGCAAGTGATAAAATTATTTTTTGGGCAGAAGGCTCTGATAAAATATATTTTGATGAAACGGAGAAAATAATCACTTATGAAAACAATATCTATAGCGATACTAGTTACTACTTTTTAACTATTGAACAGGCCTTGGGTAAGCGAATAGAGAACGCACTTACAATAAATGGGAGCTACCCAATTATTAACACCCACCTTAACTATTTTATACACGAAACCGACCAAGTAAACATTCTAAAATCTGGCAGGTCTTGGTATGGCGAAAAGTTTGATGATAACTTAAATCAAACTTTTCGCACATCCATTTCAAGCTGGGCATCAGGCACTACTGCTAAAATACACTCTTCGGTAATGGCAGCCACTTACGAAAACAGCACATTTCGAGTATCGCTAAATGGCATATCCGCAGGCACACATCAAATAACAAGTATTCCGTTTCCTAGTGGACCAAACGGGCAATACTTTATAAAAGGCATTGAGCAAAATGAAGTATTTAATGTTATCATGCCACCAACCAATGGCAGTAATATTGAATTAAATTATGTTTTTGAAAAACAAAGCGGTTATGGCCATCTAAATTACTTTTTAATACAAGTTGAGCAAAATGCAACTTTAACAAATTCATTTTTAAAACTTATAATTCCTAAAAAAAATGATGCCATAAACACACTTAATATTTCCGTAAATTCCGCTAACATAGAACTTTGGAATATTACCCGTTTTAATGAAGTAAAAAAAATAGAAGTAACTGTAAGCAATAATCAACTTGAAGCCAATATTAAAACCGATACAACCGCCTGTTTGGTAGCCGTTAATTTAGACGCCAGTTTTTCTACTCCAAATTTTGTTTCCACTGTGGCCAATCAAAATTTACACGCTATTTCACATGTAGATTTACTCATCATTACACCTCCTGATTTTATAAATCAAGCAATAGCGTTAAAAAACCATAAACTCTCGCAAGGAATAAGTACCAAGATAGCATTAACTCAACAGGTATATAACGAATTTTCGCATGGTCGAAAAGACATAACAGCCCTTCGTGATTATACCAAATACCTTTACGACCATGCAGAACTCAAGCACTTACTTTTATTTGGTAAAGGCACGTACGATTATAAAAACTTAGATAAAAAAAACAATTCCTTTGTTCCCATTTACCAGTCTCGCAATTCCTTAAATCCACTTGAAACCTATGGTTCCGATGATTACCTTGGTTTTTTAGAAGAGGAGGAAGGAGAGTGGGAAGAGAGTTTGCTAGGAGACCATACCTTAGATGTTGGTGTTGGAAGATTACCCATTAAATCAATAGACGATGCCATTGCAGTCGTTAATAAAATAAAAAAGTACCATACCAGTTTAACCGTAGGCAACTGGCGAAAGAAAGTTTATTTTATAGCCGAAAATGGGGATTCCAATATTCATCAACGAGACGCAGAAAGATTATCTACATTAATTGATACAACCCATAGTGCGTTCGACCCACAAAAAATTTACATTGATGCCTATCCTATTGAAGCACTGCCAGGTGGCACCAAAGCTCCATTGGTTAACAAATCCATTTTAAAGGCATTTGATGAAGGTGCATTTATTATAAATTATACAGGGCATGGAAATGAAAACCAGTGGGCAAAATCTAATGTATTTAATAAAGATATGATTAGAACTTTAGACAACAACACTTTTTATCCACTATTAGTTACTGCAACTTGCGAATTTGGTCGCCACGATGATGCCAATCAAATATCGGCCGGAGAGGAGCTAGTAGTAAAACCAAATGCTGGAGCAATAGGCTTAATAACCACAAGCCGTCCCGTATTTGCTAGTTCTAATTATATACTTAATCTCGCCTTCTACAATGCTGTATTTATTAAAAATGAAGGCATTTATAAAACCTTAGGAGCTATTTTTAGTGAAACCAAAAACAATAGTTTAAGTGGCGCATTCAACCGTAACTTCTCTTTATTAGCCGACCCTAGTTTAAGGTTAGCATACCCTCAAAAAACAATTCAATTAGACCGCTTAAATGGAAATCCCCTTGGCACAAACGACACCATCTCCGCCTTAGAGCATGTTGTATTTTCAGGTTCCATACGAAACCACTTTGGTCATATTTTATCCAATTATAATGGAGTTATAGAAATTAATTTTTATGATAGACCTACCATAAAAAAAACCCTCGGAAATTTCGGAACTCCATTTACTTATAACGATAGAGACAATAAACTATTTGCCGGAAGTTCTACGGTTAAAAATGGCCAGTTTTCTTTCCAGTTTGTTACTCCGTTAAATATAAGTTACGAGGTTATGGAAGGAAAAATTTCTATGTATGCAGTAGCAACAGATAGTATAGATGCTAGTGGAGCCAATGTAACTATTAGTATTGGAGGCACTTATGAGAACCCAAAAACAGACAATTTACCTCCTTTAATTGATGTTTTTATGGAAGATACAACTTTTGTAAACAATGAGTTGGTAAGTGCTAATTCCTTATTAATTGTCCACTTTTTTGATGAGAATGGCATTAATTTATCTAAATCACAGGTAGGGCATAATATAACATACTCCCTAGATGGCAATTATCCAGTATCTTTAAACGACTATTTTCAATACAACCAAGATTCATATCAGAACGGAAAAATACTATTTCCGCTGCAAGGTATTGCTTCTGGAAATCACATGTTAGTTGTTAAAGGTTGGGATTCGTTTAATAATTCAACCGAAACAGAAATAGCATTTAATGTAGCAAACGAACAAGAAGTACATATTTCAGAAGTTAGTGTATTCCCTAATCCTGTTCAAGAGGAAGCGCGTTTTTCATTTAAGCATAATTTAAGTGGAAATGACCTTTCCGTTATGCTAAAAATATTAAATAGGTCTGGTCAAACTGTATTTACCAAAGAAGTATTCTACCCTAACGCTAATGCTACTATAAATAACCTTAGCTGGAACGGCAGAAATGCCTCTGGTCAAAAATTAGCTGAAGGAATATACATTTATGGCATCTATATTCGTTCTCTTAATTCAGGAGCATCAAACTCTTTCTTTGGGCGATTAATGACCATTAATTAATTAACTTTCGATATATTTGAACTAAATTTTTTTAAAAATTGTGATAAAGATTAAAACTAGTTTCTTACTTGCCACAGCACTTTTGCTGAGCACTATGTCTTATGGGCAAACTCCTCCTCCAAACCCTACTGGGCAAGATGATAACAACCGAGTAATTACCACGGCTGTTCCATTTTTAGCCATAACCCCCGATTCGCGTTCTGGAGGCATGGGAGGTGCGGGTGTCGCACTCTCTCCCGATGCCAATAGTGTGCACTGGAACCCTGCCAAACTAGCATTTATTGATAATAAAATGGGCTTTGCTTTGTCCTATTCCCCTTGGCTTGCAAAAATTATTAATGATATGTCTCTATCATATCTTTCAGGCTATTTTAAAATTTCAAAAGAACAAACCGTAGCCGTTTCTTTAAGATATTTTGATTTAGGAGAAATATTTTTTACCGATGACCAAAACAACCCTCAAGGAGACTTTAACCCAAGAGAAATGGCCATTGATGCTACTTATGCACGGATGCTTTCCGAAGATTTTAGCTTAGGCATAACACTTCGCTATATAAATTCAAACCTTACGGGGCATTACCAAACCTCATCGGTAGAAGCACGACCCGCCAATACCGTTGCAGCCGATGTTTCTGCTTTTTATAACAAAGACATTAATATTGGAAATCTTGCGTTTGGGGCAAACATTTCTAATATTGGAGCTAAAGTTACATACTCTAAGGAAGACAATAAAGACTTTATCCCTATTAATCTTCGTTTAGGTTCTGCATTAAAAATGGATATTGACCCATATAATACCATAACTTTTGCGTTAGATTTTAATAAGCTATTAGTTCCTAGCCCACCTATTTATGAAACAGATGCAAATGGATCTATAATAAATGACCCACAAGGCAATCCTATAATTGTAAGAGGTAGAGATCCAAACAGAAACTTACTAAGTGGCATGTTTGGCTCATTTTCAGATGCTCCAAATGGATTTTCAGAAGAAATGGCGGAAATAATGATTTCATTTGGTGCAGAATATTGGTATAACGATCTTTTTGCAGCACGTGTTGGCTATTTTTATGAAAATCAATATAAAGGGGATCGTCAATTTTTTACGATAGGTGTTGGGTTTAGATACAACGTATTTGGCTTTGATTTTGCCTATTTAGTTCCAACAGAACAAGAACATCCTTTGGCCGAAACTCTTCGATTTACGCTACATTTTAATTTCGAAGATACAAACTCAACTAGTAACTCTGTTACTGATTAAGTATGCTTATCAGATCTGCTGAACCACTCATTTCATTTAATCCAACCATAAATGAGCTTATTTATGATACTGATTATCTGAAAAACAATATCCCATTATATGGTATCCAAGATAAGTCACAAGCAGTATGTGGAGTAGAAATCGTTTTTGGCGGAGGAAAAGTTGAAGAAAATTCAAACGGAGCGGCATATTTCTCAACTTCACTCTTAAAATCAGGAATTAAAGGGTACAATTCAAATCAAATAAATAACTTTTTCGAATTAAGAGGTGCTTTCGTGCAGCTCCAAAGTGGATTAGATTTTAATACCATAAGCCTATATTGTCTAACCTCTAAATTAGCAGAAACACTTCCGTTTTTTCTCTCCCTATTTACAGAACCTATTTTTCCTAACTCTAAACTCTTGCAACTTAAAACTAAAAAATTGCAAGAATTAGAAATTAATGAACAAAAGTCTTCTTACTGGGCAAGCAAGCTTTTTAGAGAAGCCCTTTTTAATAAGCACCCTTATGCTCAAGCCTTAACGAAAACCGATTTTCAATCTATTACATCACAACAGCTTAAAGACCACTGGTCAACAAACGTTTTAAGTAACATTAATTTTATAACTATAGCTGGAAATTTCGATAAATTGAAAGTTATTTCAGAAATTGAAAATACATTTGAAGTTCAACCACTAACGCTTACTAAGAATTCAAGTGGTTTGTCATTGCCAAAAAATAATCCCTCCTTACTAAGAAAAACGTTAGAAAAAAGCACACAGTCGAGTCTTAGAATAGGCTTACACACCATTGATTTAACAGACAATAACTACCCAGCATTAAGCCTAGGAAACACCTTATTAGGCGGCTACTTTGGCTCTAGGCTAATGCAATCTATCCGCGAAGAAAAAGGACTCACTTATGGCATTGGCTCTTCTATTCGACATCTAAACCACGCTTCTTACTTTCAAATTAATGCCGATGTAAAAATGGGTGCAGGCGAAGAAGTGATTGAATTAATAGAAATTGAACTCAACAAGTTAGTTTCGATACAGATAACCGACAACGAACTTAGCAAAGTGAAAAGCTATATAATTGGAGAGTATAAATCGAATAGTGAAACCATTTTTGACAAAATAAGCAAAGTGAAATTTCTCAAGCTCAAAAACCTAGCCGATTCTTATTTTATAACTCATTTTGAATCCATCCTGGCATTACAGCAATCAACCGTTCAAGAAGCATTAAAAAATCACTTTGATTCTAACAACTTTAGCAGCATATTGGTTGAATAGGGCTATGCATGAATATCTTTTACATTGGATTTTCTGCATATTCCATTTTAGGGCATAAAAATAGGGTTATACCGTTGGTATAACCCTAAATAAAATCTGGCAACGACTTACTCTCCCACCTTTTACGGCAGTACCATCAGCGCTGAAGGGCTTAACTTCTCTGTTCGGAATGGAAAGAGGTGGACACCTTCGCTATAATCACCATATTGTCTTTATGGAGGCACATTTAAAGCACCCATTCCGCCTTATGCGAAAATTTCCATATAATATCTCTAGTTACTAACAAATATTTTCTATTTGTATAATCATAACTAAAATTTGTGAACCCAAGCCTTGGCATAGGTTCAATATCTTTGACATGTAAAGCAAGAGAATTAATTAACTACACATAGCGTGTAAAAAAAGCTTACGGGTAATTAGTACTGCTCGGCTTTGATATTACTATCTTTACACCTGCAGCCTATCAACGTCATCGTCTCTAACGACCCTTATAAAGAAGTCTCATCTTGAGGTAAGTTTCGCGCTTAGATGCTTTCAGCGCTTATCTCGTCCCAACGTAGCTACTCGGCAATGCAGCTGGCGCCACAACCGATACACCAGAGGTTAGTCCAACCCGGTCCTCTCGTACTAAGGTCAGATCCTCTCAAACTTCTTACGCCCACAACAGATAGGGACCGAACTGTCTCACGACGTTCTGAACCCAGCTCGCGTGCCACTTTAATGGGCGAACAGCCCAACCCTTGGGACCTTCTCCAGCCCCAGGATGTGACGAGCCGACATCGAGGTGCCAAACCCCCCCGTCGATATGAGCTCTTGGGGGAGATCAGCCTGTTATCCCCGGAGTACCTTTTATCCTTTGAGCGATGGCCCTTCCATACGGAACCACCGGATCACTATATCCGTCTTTCGACCCTGATCGACTTGTAGGTCTCACAGTCAAGCACCCTTATGCTATTGCGCTCTTCGCATGATTACCAAACATGCTGAGGGTACCTTTGAAAGCCTCCGTTACTCTTTTGGAGGCGACCACCCCAGTCAAACTACCCAGCACACACTGTCCCCCGAATATTCGGGGTTAGGCATCAGATAAATAAAGGGCGGTATTTCACCAACGACTCCACCATACCTAGCGGCACAGCTTCAGAGTCTCCCGCCTATCCTACACATCATGTACCCAATACCAATGTGAACCTATAGTAAAGGTTCATGGGGTCTTTCCGTCCCGTTGCGGGTACGCGGCATCTTCACCGCGACTACAATTTCACCGAGCTCATGGCTGAGACAGTGCCCAGATCGTTGCACCATTCGTGCAGGTCGGAACTTACCCGACAAGGAATTTCGCTACCTTAGGACCGTTATAGTTACGGCCGCCGTTTACTGGGGCTTCAGTTCAATGCTTCTCCTGATAAATCAGAATAACATCCCCCCTTAACCTTCCAGCACCGGGCAGGTGTCAGGCCTTATACTTCATCTTTCGATTTCGCAAAGCCATGTGTTTTTGCTAAACAGTCGCCTGGGCCTTTTCACTGCGGCCCCGAAATGAATCGGGGCGCCCCTTCTCCCGAAGTTACAGGGCGATTTTGCCTAGTTCCTTAGCCATGAATCACTCGAGCACCTCAGGATTCTCTCCTTGACTACCTGTGTCGGTTTGCGGTACGGGTAGCTATAAGATAAGTTTAGAAGGTTTTCTTGGAAGTCTGATTAGGTTCACTATCCACGCTGCCGTAGCATTGTGGTACTATCAGGTTCATCATTTCTGGCGGATTTGCCTACCAAAAATATAACTACACCCTTCAACCCCGAATTCCGTCTCGGGGCGGAACTTTCACTACTCCGTCACTCCATCACTCTTATAGCTAGTATGGGAATATTAACC
>CAZGDC010000046.1:0-14845 GCA_964524405.1 uncultured Roseivirgaceae bacterium | reverse complement strand
TCGATTGGAACGGGTATTTTATATTAATGATGGGGGCAAGTGTAATAGCTATTGGACTGATTGCTCTTACTATTCCGAAACGGCAAGAAGAATTAAAATAGGTAACTCCTACTTAACCTCTTCATAATCTACATAATCGCCCCCTTTAAAATCCTTTTTTTGTTTTGGTTTATTGGGCATAGAATCTACGTGTAACCCTTCTTTAGTGGTTCTTTGTTGTTGAGTATAAGGGTTTTGTTGCGAGCTACGTGTTGTTTGAGCACCTCCACGCAATACTAACCGTATTATGTGCCCTGCCGAACGGAAAAAGAAATAAAGAAGTGCTATAATGGCAAAAAACTTTAACATATTATTTACTTAAATAAAGGTTTCGTTCCGCATAAATGTTTAAAAAGTAATCATCCATTAAATCATCTATAAAGTAAATAGATTCTCCCGTTGATTTCATTTCAGGGCCTAGTGCTTTATTCACATTAGGAAATTTATCAAATGAAAATACAGGCTCTTTAATGGCGTACCCTTTTTTAGTGGGGTTAAATTTAATGTCTTTTACTTTAAGTTCGCCAAGCATCACTTTGGTCGCATAGTTTACATAAGGCTCATCGTAAGCCTTGCATATAAATGGTACGGTACGCGAGGCTCTAGGGTTGGCTTCTATGATATAAACTTTGTCGTTTTTAATGGCAAACTGAATGTTTATTAGCCCAACAGTTTTTAATGAAAGGGCAATTTTTTTAGTGTAAGCTTTAATTTGCTGCATCACAAAATCGCCTAAATTATAGGGCGGAAGCACCGCATACGAATCGCCTGAGTGAATGCCCGCAGGCTCTATATGTTGCATTATGCCAATAATATATACATCTTCTCCATCGCAGATGGCATCTGCTTCGGCTTCTATGGCGTCCTCTAAATAATGATCGAGTAGCACTTTGTTGCCAGGCATTTTTTTCATAATGTCAACAATATGCTCTTCAAGCTCTTTCTCATTAATTACAATTTTCATTCCTTGCCCACCTAATACGTAAGAAGGCCGAACTAATAAGGGGAAATTAAGTTTTTGAGATAGTTCAAGAGCCTCTTCGGCATTTTGCACTACGCCAAAATCTGGGTAAGGAATATTATTCTCTTTTAATAATTTAGAAAAACTGCCTCTAT
Organism: uncultured Roseivirgaceae bacterium; assembly: GCA_964524405.1. Taxonomy (GTDB): domain Bacteria; phylum Bacteroidota; class Bacteroidia; order Cytophagales; family Cyclobacteriaceae; genus JAKISE01. The sequence goes on along the minus strand of CAZGDC010000046.1, from coordinate 13,690 downwards.
CTTCGGCTAAATCAAGTGCTGTAAACGAAGTTCCGAGTATTGGGATGCCATATTTTTCAAGTTTTTCGGCTAATTTTAAAGCCGTTTGCCCACCCAATTGCACAATTACGCCATCTGGTTTTTCTTGATCTATAATTTCATAAATATGTTCCCAAAAAACAGGTTCAAAGTACAATTTGTCGGCTATATCAAAATCGGTAGAAACCGTTTCGGGGTTACAATTAATCATTATGGTTTCGTAGCCACATTCTTTTGCTGCTAGCACACCATGCACACAAGAGTAATCAAATTCAATGCCTTGCCCAATTCGGTTTGGCCCTGAGCCTAGTACCACAATTTTCTTTTTATTACTGATAACTACTTCATTTTCTCGATCAAATGTAGAGTAATAATAAGGGGTACTTGCGGCAAATTCTGCGGCACAGGTATCCACCATTTTATACACCCGATTAATGCCTAACTCTTTACGTTTTTTATATACGTCCGACTCTAAGCAGCCCAATAAATGACCGAGCTGCCGATCGGCATAGCCTTTTTCTTTGGCTGTTCGTAACAGGTTAACAGGAATAGTAGTAAGCGAGTACTGCTCCATTTCTCTTTCGAGGTGTAACAGTTCTTCAATTTGAAGTAAAAACCATTTATCAATTTTACTTAGTTTATGAATGGTAGAAAGTGAAATACCTAACTTAAAGGCATCATATATATGAAATAGGCGATTCCAGCTTGGATGCTCTAAGCTTTCTAAAATTTCTTGTTGATTTTTGAGTTCGCGCCCATCTGCCCCCAATCCATTTCGGTTAATTTCTAACGATTGAGTTGCTTTTTGTAAGGCTTCTTGAAAATTGCGACCAATACCCATCACTTCTCCTACCGATTTCATTTGCAGGCCAAGTCGTCTATCCGCTCCTTCAAACTTATCGAAATTCCAACGCGGTATTTTTACAATTACATAGTCTATGGCAGGCTCAAAAAAGGCGGAGGTTGTTTTTGTTATTTGATTAGGTAGCTCATCTAAATTATACCCAATAGCCAATTTGGCTGCTACTTTTGCAATGGGGTAGCCTGTGGCTTTTGAAGCCAAGGCAGAGGAGCGCGACACCCGTGGGTTAATTTCAATACCAATAATTTTTGTATTATCTGGGCTAACCGAAAATTGAACATTGCACCCTCCTGCAAATTGACCAATGGCGTTCATCATTATTTTAGCATGGTCGCGGAGTTTTTGATATACGGTATCAGGCAATGTCATGGCAGGGGCTACGGTAACCGAATCGCCTGTGTGCACGCCCATGGGGTCAAAATTTTCGATGGAGCATATAATGATGATGTTTCCTAACCCATCTCTTAATAGTTCTAATTCATACTCTTTCCAACCTAAAATACTTTGCTCGATAAGCACCTCATGAATAGGAGAGGCGTGAAGCCCATTGGAGAGTGCTTGTTCAAACTCCTCTGGGGTGTTTACGAAACCGCCCCCCGTGCCGCCTAAGGTGTAAGAAGGTCGAATAACAAGAGGAAATCCTATTTTTTGAGCAATTTCTTTGCCTTGTAAAAATGAAGTTGCGGTGTTGCCTTTGCAAACGCCCACATTAATTTCAATCATTTTTTTTCTAAACTTTTCACGGTTTTCGGTGGTTTCAATGGCTTCAAAATCAACGCCAATTACTCGAACGTCAAACATATCCCATACTCCAGCTTTTTGGCAATCAATGGCTAGGTTTAAAGCTGTTTGCCCTCCCATGGTGGGTAGTACGGCATCAATATCATGCTTTTTTAAAATTTTTATAATCGACTTTTTGGTTAGGGGCAATAAGTAAATATTGTCAGCGGTAACCTTATCCGTCATTATGGTGGCAGGGTTGGAATTTATTAAGGTAATTTCAATGCCTTCTTCTCTTAACGAGCGTGAGGCTTGCGATCCTGCATAATCAAATTCACATGCTTGCCCTATAACAATGGGGCCACTTCCGATAATCAATACTGACTTAATACTATTGTCTTTGGGCATATTTTATTGAAGGGTTATATTTTGCCTTTGCATAAATTAGCGCAAAGTTAGAAGAATAAAATAAAAGTTAGAAGAGAGCGTACTATTTAATTTTCAATAGTTTAAAACCCATCATCGTCCTCTTCCTCTTCAAATCCATCGTCTTCTTTGGGCAAATCATCGGTAGGCGTGTCTGGTGCATCGTCAAATGCGGTGGGGTCGCTTAGGTTATAATCATCGTCAATATCAAAATAGATGGCTCTAAAGGTATTGATAAATTGAAGTGTTTCTGGTAGGTCGATGGGCCCAAATTGAAATTCGCCAATTTTCGCCTTGCCCATATTGCTTTTATTGGTTACCAACGTGTTAAATGTTTCGTTGGAGGAGTACATCAACAGCTTATCCTCTTCCATACTAAAATAGTACCAAGAGCTTGGAGAGGCTTTTATAAAAAGATTAATAGTTTCGCCAGCTTCTGTTTTTCTAATTTCAAAAAAGCTTTCGAACTGCGCATTAAGGTCTGTTCTTAGTACGTTTGAAATGCCTACAAAGCCATCATTATAAAATGCTTTTTGGTCTTCGCTCCACTTAAAGTTGATATTAGAAAACACCAGTGGCCTTATTAGATTTGGCGACATAGATGCGAGAGGCACATATTCTAAGGAGGATTTTTCTTCGTAGGCTTTTGTTGCTCTATTGCCTATAATTTCGGCCATTAAGTAGAGTAGTTCTGTTCGGTCTTGAATGGCTTCAGGAGCACCCAACTCATCAATAACTTGCCTAAAGTCATCTCCCATAATATCGAATAAAGTACTAGGCACTTTAAAGTTTAAGGTCATAAAGCTAGTAAATTCTAGCTCATTGGTAATCATATTACCTAAGCCTATGGCGGAGGCTTTAATGGCTCGCGTTTTACTATTATCAATAAATCGAACGGGTCCTTCAAACCGTATGTTTCTTGTTATTTCATCATACCCAAATACTTTACCCGAATAGGATAATCCAAGGTCTTTGTCTCGGTTTATAATCACAAACTCATTGCTATCAGCTTTAAAACTTAAAAAGCCAGAGGGTTTAAAAAAATCTTCGTCTTGCTCGTCTTCTTTATCATAACAAAAGGTGCTATACAAACTAAAATCTTGGTATTTAAAATGAAGCCCTGCGGATAATAACTTGCCTTGTGAGGTTAAGCTTTCATCAAATTTAAAAACAACCTGCTCTTGTTCGGCACTGCTACTATACTCAATCCAAGTATCATAATCAGGTATGTTTTTTAGGTCTAACTTAATAAACCCATCTAACTCTAATGCGGGTTTATGTGCCAACATTTTAACATTACCTCGGTAAAACATGCCTGGAGAAATAAGCAATTGATCTTCTTCTACAATTTTGCCAGTAGCTACCGTATGCTTAGCAGTCCTTCCTCTTTTGCCTTCGGCAAATTCTTCTAAGTGAAAATCACTTAGAAGAATGGCGAACGTATCTGCTTCTGAGTTAATAAAGCGATAAGTTCCACTACCTTCAAATTCATTTCTAGAAATAACAGTTATAGTGGCATTATATACTTCGTGAAACTCGTTGAGTGTGTCTAAAATTATATTGGTGTTATATAGAGTCCCAATTTTTGAATCTTCTAAAATTAATACTTCTCCATTTTCGGGTGTAATTTTTGAATCGGCTACAATAATATAGGGGATTCCACTTACTTTAAGCTCTAATGTTTGCATATTATACTCTGCAGCGGTGGCATTAAAGGCCAAGGAGTCGAGGTCTTTGCGGGTAGTGTAAAAGTAGGAGTCTTCGATGGGCACATCTGCTGGTTTAGACATAAATACTTTTTGTCCTTCTAAATCCCATACCGCTCGTGTAATGGAGGTTTTAAATTGTGCATAAGGAAATTCAATGGCGGCATCTCCTGTTATTTCGGGGTTTATTTCTGCTTTTTTAGAAGGTAAATCGAAACTTACACGCACATTATTGCCCAATAGAGCAGGCTTTTCTGGGTTACTTGATTTAATGCTAAATCGAGCATTACGGGCTTTATAGCTATCGCCTTCTAGGCTATATTTACTAGAGAGGGTTTCGGAGTTATGTGTAAGCAAGATGCCACTCCCTTTAACGCCTTTATTGGTAACAATTAAAGCTCCATCTAAGGTTGCTTCTCTATTATAAAGGCTAAAAGGTTCTCCTATATTTTTAATGTACATACTATCCTTTTTTGGCAACCATTGCATATGGTAGGTAGCAGTAGAAGCTTGTGGAAAAACAACGCCATTAAATTCTTCGTTTCTCATTTCGTATTGAAACCCATTGCCAGATACGGAATCGGGATAAAAGATAAATGCCTCACTTTCAAGTATGGTGGTTAAAAATTCCAATTTCCCATTGCCTACCAATCCTCTTTTATCGAGTGATAAACGATTAAAAAGTCGACCATTACCCCCAAATAATTGGTATCCTTCGGGGGGTATGCTATGTTCAAATCCTAAGGAGTAATCGGGCATAATATGTAGTTTTTCAGCAAACTCAGGAAACCAACCATTAGAAAAAAAGGTGCCCGCAAACTGAATAGAAGAAAAGTCGCTATCGCTTAAACTATCTAAATCAAACGGGGGTAATTTAAAGTGCATAGATTTATCATATACGCCTTCTAGTATTTCTGGTCGATCAAAATAGACTACTGAGCCTGTTCCGCCTCCTTTAAACTTGGGGTAATTAGGAACCATTTTTTTGCCTGCTTTATTATTTGGTTTGCTAATATACAGCACGCCCGAAGTGCCACTAGCTGTAGCGGGCGCACTCTTTGGTTGGTTGCGGGCTGCAGGGCCTTCTGTGGTTTCAAAACCAGTAGAAGAGTCTGTCTTTGGCTTGTTTGGCTTATTTTCAGAAGAATTAATTTTTACATCTATCCCTTCTGTTGGCGTTCCTGCTAAAGAATTATCTATTTTTTTTCTTTTACTATCTCCTCTGCTATTTTCTTCAATTATGTAAAATTGGATAGAATCAATTTGCTTCATTTCTACTAAAAAGCTATCGTATCTAAAAATAAAATTATGCCCAATATAATCAAAATTACCAGCGGTTAGCTTACCATTAAACTTGATGTCTTTATTAGGTAAAATAGAAATTTTGCTACTGTCAGGATCAACCGAAACATCTAAAACTTGTGCGAGGTAAAATTTTTCAACTCCATTAAAGTGAAATTCTTGAGATGATAAATCAAGTATTCCATTAAATCCTTTATCTGTTTTTGAAAATAGTAATATATTATCATAATCAGATTTCCCTTGTTGGGCTAATCCTTTATGTTTTGCTTTTTCGGTAATAGTAACTTCCCCTGAAAGTGTATTATAATTAATATAACCTCTGCGCATTAAATCGAGCATTGCTCCTTTTAACACGTTGGCATCAAGTTTTCTAGCTTCGGCTAAATCATCAGAATAAAAAGTGTCTGAATTTTGTTTTTTTGCATATACCAACACTAATTTTAATGGGTTATAGTCATAAAGGCCGACCACTTCATTAAACACATTGCGATCGTAATATTCGTTTGATTGTATTAATAAAGGAATTTCGGTGCGGGCTGAAACGGTAGAAACAAAAATGCTATCTTGGGGCAAATGCCATTGTATTTTGTCGGCCGTAAAGTTAATATCGTACATGCTAGCCACATAGGGAGTGTTTCTAAAGTCGCCTTTTTCGCGTGTTATTATTAAATTTTGAGAGTCTAGTTCATAAAAAATTTGAACCGCAGGGTGATAAATAGAATCGTACTTATCATAAATTACGATGGAAGCTAGTTTAGAAGTAACAACGGAGTCTTCAAAAACAAATCGGAATGACTTGGCTTTAAACTTAGTGCCTCCAGCATCTTCTACTCTAATTTCTGCAAGCCCTTTAAATTTTCCTTCACTTATAATTTTTTTGCCCGCAAGCGAAAATCCTCCTCTGTAGTAAAACTCAGGGCCTCCTAAATTTTTAACATCTACTAAATTGCTAAGCGACTTAAATCTTGGGTAGGAGAGTTTTTTTGAATTTTTAACTTCTTGTGGTTTAAATTCAAATATGCCAGCAATGGGATTTTCGAGCATTGGAATATAGGTAAGTTTTGCGCCCTTGGCAGAAAAATGCGTTTGGGTTACATCGAACTCAAAGCCTTTAAATTCTACAAAAACAGAATCGGGAGAAAGGCCTACCGAGCTCCAATCAAATTTGCCTTTTTCGCCTACAAAAATTTGCTCCATTATAAGTAAAGCCCCTTTGCTTTTAGTAATAATACTTGTATCGAAAGGGGTGGTAATAGCTAAATTAATACGACTAAAAACTATGGAAGGGCCGCGTATTGGTCTTGTAATAACTTCTTCCTCCAAAACTTCATTTACGATGTTTTCTTCATAAGTTGCGGTATCGTCTTCCCAGTTTGTTCCCCAGCTATCACTTTCGTATTCCTCTTCGTTCCAGTCGTCAAAATTATCTTCTTCGCTATCCTCTAATTCTTCAGGCTCATTTTCAACTGGCAAAGGCTCTTCTTGCCCATAAATAAATATGTATTCTCTGTTTTGAGCAAAAAGTTGGTAACCTTTGGTGTGATAAAGCGCACTCGTTTCAAAAAATATACGGGCTGTTTTATAATATATAATTGATTTACTCATGGCATACTCATCAATTACTTTTTGCGAAACCAACAGGTAGCTTGTTAATACTTTTACAGAGGCATGTTCATCGTTAATAGCCGAGGCTAGGGCTCCAAAATATTCTACCAAAAAAGGCCTTGTTCTTGCCCCTTTTTCTTTCAACTGTTTGGTTTGCTTGGCAATTTTGGCTTGTAATTCAGGAGTGTAATCTTTCCATGCAATGGCAAAGGATTCTCCAATAGCGGCAGCTTCTTCATTATTTGTTTGACCCAAAACTGTTCGTACCTCATCGCCAAATACGCCAAGTTTATAGGTAAATTCGAATGCTTGGCTGTGGGCATTTATACCCAATAAACCTAGAATTGATATGATGAAAAGTTTTTTCATTTATTTAAACCACGAAATTTAGGAACTTAAATTCAAGTAATAGGTGTGAGATGTTTACTTTTTACTAAAAACTCATTAATGTTATTTCAGCCAAAGATACTACCTCTTTGGTTGAAGCCACTAACTTACAAACCTTCACGTTCGATAACGTAATGTGTTTTTCTTAGAGACACTAGTTAAAACGAGCCATTATCCAATTATTGCGCACTTTATAATGCACAAATTTTAATCCAACTTCTTGAGCACACATTTTAATATCCTCTAAATCTAACTTATAAAATCCGCTAAGTAAAAGTGTTCTTTCTTTTTTACAAAGTACTTTTTTATAATACTTCATTTGATGCAAAAGTATGTTTTTATTGATGTTAGCCAATACAACCTCAAACTCTTCTTTAATATTAATGTCTTCAATAGATGCTTTTGTCGCTTTAACATCAACTCCATTTATGGTTGCATTTTCAAGGGTGTTTTCTACACACCACTCATCAATATCAAATGCAAGCACCGAAGCAGCGCCTTGTTTTTTTGCCAAAATTGCAAGCACTCCTGTTCCTGTTCCCGCATCCATCACCTTTTTATCTTTAAAATCAATGGTTAGCATTTCGGCTAACATTAAGTGAGTGGTTTCATGGTGGCCTGTACCAAAACTCATTTTGGGGGTAATAATTAATTCTATAGGGTATGTGGGTAAATCGGTATGAAATGCAGCCTTAACTACGCAGGTTTCATTAATAATAATAGGGTCGTAATTTTTTTCCCACTCCTTATTCCAGTTCTGTTTTATTATTTCTTTTTTGGTAAAGCTAAATTGTGCAACACTCGTATATTTATTTTTAATATCATTTAGTAGCTCCTCTTTAAAATCCGTTTCGAGAAAAGTAATAAAGCCTGCTTCGGTTTCTTGGAAACTGTCAAACCCTAAATTCGAAAATTCTGCCATAAGAATTTCAGTATAGTTGGGTTTGCAAGCAATGGTAAATTCGAGATAGTTCATACTTATTGGCAACCAGCAAAAGTGGGAGATTCTATAAAACAAACAACAAAATCAGCTTCGCTTTTATCTTTGGTAAAGTAAATAGCGAAATCGGCTAAAGCAATATTATTTACAAAAAACCAAATGCCTGGTTGGTCTGCATAGAGTTTGTTTTCTTCCTCAAAAATTAGCATATCTGCAAATGCTTCTGAATCTTCTTCATACACCCAAAAGTCAGATCCCTGCTTTGTAGGTGTTTCATAAATAGCTCCTTGCAAACGACAAAAAGCTCTATTTTGAGCCATTACATTTGCCCCAACAACTAAAAAAAGAATGGTTAAAGTAAGTTTATTCATCCGCTTAAAATGCTTTTATAATTTCCATAAAATCGCGTGATTTTAGTGAGGCTCCTCCAATAAGACCTCCATCAATATCGGGCTGGCTAAAAAGTTCGTTAGCATTAGAGGGTTTGCAGCTACCTCCATAAAGGATAGAAGTGCTTTCGGCCCGTTTTTCGCCATACTTAGTAGCAATATGAGCACGTAGTGCCTTGTGCATTTCTTGTGCTTGCGCAGATGTAGCAGTTACCCCAGTGCCAATGGCCCAAATAGGCTCATAAGCAATTACTACTTTACTCATTTGCTCTTCTGTTAAGTGAAAAAGACCTTCTGTTAACTGCTCACTTACAAAGGCTTCATGTTTTCCTGATTCTCGTATATCTAGCGACTCTCCACAACAAAAAATGGGGGTTAATTCCGTACTTAGAGCTAAACTAATTTTAGTAGCAAGTTCAACATTGGTTTCGTTATGGTATTCTCTACGCTCGCTATGCCCAATAATTACATAACGGGCTCCTGTTGACTGAATCATTTTTACAGAGATTTCGCCTGTAAAAGCCCCCGATTTATGGGTGCTGCAATCTTGTGCTGCCACATGCAACTTATCGGTACTTGCTACTAATTTGCTTATAGCAGATAAGTGTATAAATGGGGTTCCTAAAACTACTGTTACGTCTTCTTTTAGTTCATCTTTTATCATATTATCAATTTCAGAAGAGAGTTTTAACCCTTCGTCCATTGTATTATTTAATTTCCAATTACCTGCAACAATTTTCTTTCTCATATATAGTTAGGTTAAATAGCAAAGTTAATTCTGTTGAGGTATAAGTGTAAACGATTGTGCTTTTATTATTGGATATCAAACCGAGAAAAGCTAACTTTTCTCGTACATTTGTTAAACTTAGAGTATATTTTTAGTGGGCTTCTTATTCTAACCTGTTTTATATAATCTATTTAAAAATTAAAAAATCATGAAAAAATCAATGTCCATTATTGCGCTAGTAGCAATACTGTTTTTGGGTAGCCAAAACGAAGTACAGGCACAAGCCGCAAAATATTTTAATTTTGGTGGAGCAGGAACAGGCCTTTATGCAAGTATTGAATTCCCTGTTAGTTCTACTATTACACTTGCCCCGCTAGTTTCTACCAATTATAATTTTAATCATTTAATAATTGCGGGTAAAGCAAACTACTATTTAGATGAGGTTTTTGAGCTAGATGCTGCGTGGGATGTGTATGCAGGAGCCAACCTTGGATGGGAAGTTGAAGCTGGCGATGGAAGGGCTTACTGGGGAATACAGGTAGGTGCAAGATGGTTTTGGAGTGATAAGTGGGGTGTAAATGCTGAAATTGGCGGAGGCACTGGTGTTTTAGGTGGAGTTGGCCTTACAATGAAATTGTAGTTGATATAAAATAGTTCCCTAAATTAATTTTTAGGGAACTATTTTTTTAGTTAAATTTAGTGGATGTATCTACTTTTTGCTAACTACTTGCCGTGCCTACGCAGGCATGAAATACACTTGTATATATTGCCCGGTTAAACGCCTTGTGTCTGCACCCACTAAATTACATTAATGTGGGTAAAGTGTAGCCTGCGCCTGCCTCGGGCACAGAAGGCGTGAAAAATTCTATTGTATAATGCGACATTTCAATGGTAATATGGAATTATACTGGTAATAAGAAAAGGATTATAGGTGTGTTGTAGAGTGGCTATTTAAACTTATATTCAATACCAAATTGAATATACCTTTCAAAAACTGTATTGCTTTCTAACATAACAAAAATTGGATTAACCCTTTCGATAATAAAATTAGAACTGTTTAATAGGTTATCTGCCATAATAAACCAGTAGATTTTACTCGATGGCGCTTCTATTCTTAATCCAATATTGGTAAACTCAGAGTTTATATTATCTCCCAAAAAAGCAACGGATCTTAATGTGGGTGTAATTAGCAATTTTTTATCAAAAAGGTCAATTTTTGCTAGTAGGTTTATCGAAAACATATCCATTTGGCTCTCCGATTCAAAAAAATCATTTTCGAATATAAACGAAGTGTATTTGGGTAGCAGGTTAAAATCATACCATTTATCTTTAAAATCGGTATTTAGTTTAAGCCCCATAAGCAGGCGTGTGGTTTTGGTTTGGTACGCATTGCCCACAGGGTCTATATTTTGCATTTGGTTAATAAGTGCTTCTGGCTCCAAAGTTATATCTAGCGGAATTTTTTTTAAAGAGGTAGTAAAAGGAAAACTAAATGCCCAATATTCGGCTTGTAATTGATCGTACTCCGTTATAATTACGGGTTCGTTACTAAACAAAAAACGATCTGTATGTTGGGTTCGGCCATACAGCATGGCAGGGTCAAAGCTAATATTATAAAATTTTGTGGATCCCATAATCTCCAAGGTATATTCAGGCACTGGTCTTAATAGTTGCCTATTGGGTATGGCAATGCTTTGAAACCCCGTTAAATCATAGCCCTCTACAAGTTTTTGCATAGGAAAAGACGAAACCTGTTTTGATAAGGTCATATTAATATAGCTAAAGTTACCAAAAGAATAATCAATGCCAGATTTAAACTCTACTAGTTGTTGGTTTTTTTGCTCATTTACTTGGTTAGGGTACGTTATATGGGCAAGCCTTAGTTCATTCCTAAAGGTAACCGAATTAAATGCGATGCGGTGTTTAATAAAAGGAGTCCATTTTTGAAAATTTAATTGGTTTTCTGAGCCTGTAAATAAAGGAACAGGAATCAAATTATTTTCATTTTCTTCATTAAATCCATTTTTTGATGCCGTTAGCCTACTTGATTGAAAACGTACCCCTATATTTATTGCTCCCACTTTACTTCGGTATTGCACCTTAAATTCGGATAAAAAATTGGTAGCTATGGAAGAAGTTTTTTGCCCAAAATCATACACAGGGTTGTTATTTTCATCTACAAAAATACCCGTGTAAATTGGGTTATTATGCAGCAGATTTTTAGTGTGCGTAGTATTAATATACGAATGAGACGCCTTTAATTGAAACCCCAGTTTTTGGGTAGCCGCATATTCAATAAAAAGATTTTCGTAAAAACTTTTAGACGCATGCACATCGCCATAATTATAGGTTAGGTTTTGCACTTGTTCGCTATTTAATGTATTGTTATTAGTATTAAAAATAACGGCATTTACATTTAAGCGGGCTTTTAGTTTATCTTTATCTAGCTTAATTTCAAGTTTATTTTTGCTCGAATAATTAGTCATTTCCTGTGTTTCAACAAATGAATTAACAAGATTTATCTCTTTAAAATTTTGTCCAAAATTTCGGGCTTTCCCGTCTTTATCGTACGAATTATAACTGCCCACATACAAGTCAATGTCTTTTGAAATGGAATATTTGCCACTTAGCCCAATAATGCTTTTGTGTGCTATGGTGTAATTTTTAAAGCCATAAATTTCCTCATTAAAGGCCTCACGCTCGGTAAGGCTTTCAAAATCGGCAGGTATTTCAAACATTTTACTTAACGACTCGGCTCCAATGTTTTTTATTTGTTTTAACGATATGGTTTGCTCGCCAAAACGATCGTGCTCGGCAAATACATGCACTTTTAGCTTTTTCTTTAGCGAAAAGGCATTTACATACCCTCCAAGCTCTGCATTATGTTGATAGCCCACGGTTGCCCTCACTTTACCAAAAAGTGATTTATTTAGGCTTTCTTTCAATTTAATATCTAGCACTACATATTCCCTGGTGTCTAACAAACTTTCTTTCAGCTTGTCATTTTTTTCGTCCATTCTTACCTCTATGCTTTTTACATCTTCGGGCGCAATAGAGCGGGTAAGTAAGGCTGCTCCGCTATTGCTAATTTCTTCTCCATCTATTAGCACTTTATCAATCATTTTTCCATTCACCTCTATTTCGCCATCGCCCCTTATTTTAAAGCCGGGTATTTTGGCAAGTACTTCTTCGAGTGTTTGATCACGGGCTTCTGTCCAGTGTTCTACATCGTAAATAATGGTATCTTCTTTTACAATTATGGGGCCTCGTATTACTACCTCTTGCAGCTCATCTACTTTTGCCTCTAGGGCAAACGAAAGGGCTATTTTTTTTGCGCCATCCGAACCAATTACAATATCCTGTTCAAAGGAATGGTAGCCTAGCCTGCTGGTTTTTAGTGTAATAACGGAGAGTTGAGAAGGAATTTCTAACGTATAGTACCCATTAACATCTGATTGCGTGTAATCTAATATTTTATTGGATTGGTATTTGTAAATAATAACTGATACATAGGGCAGAGCCGTGCTATCCTTTTTATCGGTTATTTGCCCATTAATTTTAGTTTGCCCAAAAGCATAATTAATGAGGAAAAATAATGTAAATAAGAGGAGTAAAACAGGTTTTAATCTACTCATTTTTTAATTTTCTTCTAGCATTTCCTTTTGCTCTTTTATCCACTTATTAGAAATCAACTCAAAATAACGAAATGTTTGCTCTTTGGTTACTTTAATTCCTTTGGTAGGTATAATAATTTTCTCATGCGTATCCCATTTTATATCCTTTAAGATATAAGTATAGGGTCGCCCTGTAAATTCAAGATATACAATTAAGCCCGGCAAGCCATAATACCTGGCAGGGCCGCTACTAATGGCTATTTCCGTGGTAAACCAAGCAATGGCATCCCCATAATCGTTTTCAGAAGGTCGTCCCATTAAGTCGTGTGATTGTGTTATTGCCTTTTGTACTTTATAGCCTGCTATTTCTTTGGTTTCTTCGGTTATTTGCCATGTTAAATCAGCAGGCCAAGTGGCAATTACTTTGGTGCCATTTTTTAATGTTCTTTGTTCTACTATTTTATCACTAGCAGCATCGTAAAACCAATCGAAATAATTTTTTACATATTTAAACTCCCAGCCTTGTGGTGTGGTAAACTCTGTGTACTCCTGATAAAATTGAAAATTAGATAGCTGGTTGTTTATTACTAATTGATAGTCTGCTTTATAATCAATTTTTGTTTGCTCATGTGTATAAGTAGCAATGGCATTTACTTGTGCATAACCAAAAGTGGCTAACAATAGCACCGGTAGAAGAGTGGTTGTTATTTTTATCATAATTTAATAATAGTCTATTTCTTTTCTTCTCCAAGTATCTTCTTTTGTTGCTTAAGCCACTTTTTGGTAAGCAACGCAAAAAAACGAAATGTTTGTTCTTTGGTAACTTTAATGCCTTCGGTAGGTATCGTTATTGTTTCGTTGGCATCCCATTTGATGTCTTTTAATGTATATGTTGTTGAGCTAGTAGTAAACTCAAGATGCACAATTAAGCCCGGTAAGCCATAATACCTAGCAGGACCACTGCTAATTGGTATATCTGTGGTAAACCAGGCAA
>CAZGDC010000045.1:0-15311 GCA_964524405.1 uncultured Roseivirgaceae bacterium | reverse complement strand
AAAATAGCTAAAGTTTAGCGAAAAAGGTACTTTTTTTTAGCCGAAATGACTCTTGGCTGAACAGTTACCATTTTAGCTAAAAAAAAGACCCTGCTAATTAGCAAGGTCTAAAATTTTATCAAAGCGAATCAACCTTTCTTACGCTTCGTCTTCTTCTACTAAAGATTCAACTAAGGCAATCACTTTATTATTAAGTACTTCAACAACGCCACCTTTTACAGTTACACTGTCTTCTCCTTCTTTTTTAGTTACATACGTAATTGGCCCTTTGCCCAAGGTGCTAATTAAAGGGGCATGGCTATTTAGTATTTGAAAAAAGCCATCTGTTCCTGGAAAAGTAGCAGATTCTACTTCACCTTCAAATACTTTTTTGTCGGGTGTTATTACTTCTAAATACATACTTATACTGCCGCTACTGCTTCCGCTTCAGCCATTAGTTTTTCGCCTTTTTTAACTGCATCATCAATATTACCTACCAAGTTAAATGCAGCCTCTGGTAAATGATCAAACTCACCATCCATAATCTGGTTAAACCCTTTAATGGTTTCTTTAATATCAACCAAAACACCTGGAAGGCCCGTAAATTGCTCTGCCACATGAAAAGGTTGCGACAAGAAACGTTGTACCCTTCGTGCTCTATGCACAACAAGCTTATCTTCATCAGAAAGCTCATCCATACCTAAAATGGCAATAATATCTTGCAGCTCTGTATAGCGTTGAATAATTTCTTTTACTCTTTGTGCTGTATTATAATGTTCATCGCCTAATACTTCGGCACTCAAAATTCTTGACGTTGAATCCAATGGATCTACCGCAGGATAAATGCCCAATTCAGCAATTTTACGAGATAAAACCGTAGTAGCATCTAAGTGAGCAAATGTTGTAGCAGGAGCAGGATCAGTTAAATCATCGGCAGGCACATAAACGGCTTGCACCGATGTAATAGAACCTCTTTTTGTAGAGGTAATACGCTCTTGCATAGCACCCATTTCGGTAGCCAACGTTGGTTGATAACCTACTGCCGAAGGCATACGACCTAAAAGAGCAGACACTTCTGAACCAGCTTGTGTAAACCTAAATATATTATCTATAAAGAAAAGAATGTCTTTCCCTTCTCCTTCGCCATCTCCATCTCGAAAATACTCCGCAACTGTTAAGCCTGACAACGCCACACGAGCACGTGCTCCAGGAGGCTCATTCATTTGCCCAAACACCAAGGTTGCCTGCGATTTTTCTAATTCTTTTTTATCTACTTTAGAAAGATCCCATCCTCCTTCTTCCATCGATTTTTTAAAGTCCTCACCATAACGAATAATATCTGACTCTAAAAATTCTCTTAATAAATCATTTCCTTCACGGGTTCTTTCACCCACACCTGCAAATACTGAAAACCCTTGGTATGCTTTGGCAATATTGTTTATTAACTCTTGAATTAATACTGTTTTACCAACACCAGCACCGCCAAAAAGACCAATTTTCCCGCCTTTTACATAAGGCTCAAGTAAATCAATTACTTTAATACCTGTATAAAGCACCTCTGCCGAAGTTGACAATTCATCAAATCTAGGCGCATCTCTATGTATTGGAAGAGAAGTAGTAGAATCAGGTTGATCGATACCATCAATAGCTTCGCCAATAACATTAAATAGCCTGCCACGAATCGATTCGCCTGTAGGCATACTAATTGGAGACCCTAAGTTTACCACTTCCATACCACGAACTAGCCCTTCGGTACTGTCCATTGCAATGGTTCTAACCCTAGCTTCACCTAAATGTTGCTGAACTTCTAATACCACTTCGTTACCATTATTTTTAGTAACTTTTAGTGCATTTAGAATGTCGGGTAATTCATTTTTATTCTCAAAGCTAACATCAACCACAGGGCCGATTACTTGAGAAACTTTACCTGTATTTGCCATCTTATTA
This sequence comes from uncultured Roseivirgaceae bacterium, assembly GCA_964524405.1. GTDB lineage: Bacteria > Bacteroidota > Bacteroidia > Cytophagales > Cyclobacteriaceae > JAKISE01. The sequence continues at coordinate 13,385 of CAZGDC010000045.1, read as the reverse complement.
ATATTTTGATCAATGTTTGATCTACTAAATTTCAAAGTGCAAAGTTAGTAGGTAAATTTGCTTTTTGCAAAGCAAGTTTCTGAATTTTAATGCGAATGAATTAATATCTAAAATCCGCAGACCGTTACAAAATTATTTGCGGCTTTTAGATAGTAAAGGTTAACTTAGTTTCTGTAATTTTTGCTTGCGATTGAGCACAATTCTAAAAGTTGTTCCTTTGTCAATATTCGAAGACTTTACAAATACTTTACCTTGATGATAGTTTTCAATAATTCGCTTGGCAAGAGCTAATCCTAAGCCCCAACCTCTTTTTTTAGTAGTAAACCCAGGGTTAAAAACATGTTTTATTTTAGAGGGGTCAATCCCTTTTCCGTTATCAGTAATATCAATAAATACACGCCAGTCACTTCCTTCAATTACATTAATATTTATTTGTCCGATACCGCCCATTGCATCAACAGCATTTTTGCAAATGTTTTCAATTACCCATTCGAATAACGCCACATTTATTTGTGCATAAATTTTTTCGTGCATGCCTTTAACAGACATTTCAACCTTACTCGAAATCCTTGGTCGCAGGTAAGCAAGTACTCTATTTACTTCAAAAATAATATCTTCTTGGCTTAGTTTAGGAACTGAGCCTATATTCGAAAACCGTTCTGTAATCATCCCTAGCTTATAAATATCTTTATCTAATTCTGTTAAAACATCGTGGTTAGTAAAGCTTGGATCGGCTCTAAGATGCTCAACCCAAGCCATTAATGATGAAATAGGCGTGCCTAGCTGATGTGCTGTTTCTTTTGCCATTCCTACCCATACTCGATTTTGTTCTGAGGTTCGCGAATAGTTAAATGCCATATAGGCAATAAATGAAAAGATAAAAATTACAGATAGCTGCACATACGGGTAGTAAGTTAATTGAGTTAATAGGCTTGAGTTTTTATAATAGAGGTATTGCACCAAATAAGGCTTTCCTGTCGATTTGTCGATAGGAGCTATTTTTATGGGAGGATACTCCTTTTTCATAATGGCGACAATGCTTCTTAGCTTATTATTTTTATGTGCCAGTGTCCAAGTCGAATCGAGGTCAATATTTTTTGACCCATAGATATTGCCCAAGGAATCCATAATAATCATCGGAATTGAATTATTCTGATAGATAATTTCTTCACTAATAAAATTAATATTTTGGGAGCTTGTTACTTTTTCGCTTAATGTATATTCCAGTGCTTTGGCATATAACCTTATAAACGTTTTTTCTTTAGTCTTTAACTTATCAACAAGCATATTGGTATAAAAAATAGACCCGCCACTTATTATTAATGATACTCCTAACACAACCCATTTAAGGGTTGATTTGTTTTCATAAAGATTAAAACCGTCTTTTTTTGTCATAGAATTACTTTGCAGTAGATCCAAGTTAGAACATAATATGATAACACCATTCCAGCAAAGGCAGGAATCTATAAAACATGCGTTCGAGATAAAAATTTAGGTGGTTGGCTCTGCTTCGTAGCCCGCCTCAGTAATTAAATCTTTAACTTCTTGTTCTTCTCCACCGTCCAGCTCAATAGTTAAAACTCTATCTGGGCTTTCTAAATCAACCGACCACGTTTTTATTGATTTGTATTGTTCAAAAAATGGGGTTATCGTAGCAATACAGCCATTGCACTTTATATTTGTTTTGTATGTTAATGTCTTTTTCATTTTTTTATAGATAATGTGATAATTAGTAATTGAGTACTGGGTAAGGTTTTTATACTAATGATTTATATTTTACTCGCAAGCTATTTAGCACTACCGAAACAGAACTAAATGCCATAGCTGCAGCGGCAATCATAGGATTTAATAAAAATCCATTATAGGCATAAAGTACTCCTGCAGCAATTGGTATTCCTATTAAATTATAAATAAATGCCCAAAACAAATTTTGTTTAACGGCATTTACGGTTTGTTTTGATAACGACAATGCTTTAGGAATTGCTAATAAATCAGACGTCATCAAGGTTATTTTGGCCACATCAATAGCAATATCTGAACCTTTACCCATGGCAATACTAATATCAGCTAGGGCAAGTGCCTCTGCATCATTAATGCCATCGCCTACCATCGCCACAATTTTTCCTTGAGATTGCAACTCTTTGATAAATGTAGCCTTTTGTGATGGCATTACTTCTGCTTTATAATGTAAAATGCCTACCTGATTGGCAACAGCTTTAGCCGTTTGTTCATTATCTCCTGTAAGCATTATAATATCTATTCCTTTTTCTTTTATAATTTTTATAGCCTGCCCCGAAGATTTCTTTATCGGGTCGGCAATAGCCAATATACCTAATAGCTGTGTTTGATTAGCAAAATACACCAACGTATTCGCTTTCTGCTGCCAATCAACAACGGTAGATTCCACTAATTTAGAGATAGGAATTGCATGCTCATTCATTAAAAATCTATTACCTACCAAATAGTTTTTATTTTCGAAAGAGGCACTAATTCCTTTTCCAGGCAAATCTTCTATTATGTAAACGCCATTATCTTGACTTTTAAATTTTTTAAAATGCTCATTAATAGCACTAGCTAATGGATGACCCGATTGAGATTCAATACTTACCAGTACTGATTTAAGCGCATCTTGCTCCTCTAGCCACAATTCATGTACAACTTTAGGGGCTCCTTCGGTGATGGTGCCCGTTTTATCCAAAACTAGTGTATTAATTAAATGGGCTCTTTCAAGGCTTTCAGCATCTTTAACCAAAATATTATTTTCTGCTCCTTTGCCTACACCTACCATAATAGCGGTAGGCGTTGCCAAACCAAGGGCACAAGGGCAAGCAATAACCAGTACTGTTACGGTTGTAAGAAGGGCATGTAAAAATGCTTGATTTCCTCCAACTGCCATCCAAACTATAAATGTAATAATTGCTAACACTAACACCGTGGGCACAAATATGGCAGCTACTTTATCCACAAGTGCTTGCACAGGTGCTTTGGAACCTTGTGCTTCTTGCACCGTTTTAATAATATGGGCTAAAACAGTTTCACTTCCAACCTTATCTGCCTTAAATTGAAAACTGCCTGCTTTATTAATGGTGCCTGCAAAAACGGAATCTGTTATCGTTTTTTGAACAGCCATTGGCTCCCCGCTTATCATGCTTTCATCCACGTTAGAGGTGCCAAAGGTTACGGTGCCATCCACTGGTATTTTATCGCCTGGCTTTACTAATAACACATCTCCGACTTTTGCATTTTTTATTGAAATCACTTGCTCCGTTCCATCTTCTAATATTTGTGTAACTTCTTTTGGTTGTAAACCAATAAGTTTTTTAATAGCCGATGAGGTGTTTGATTTTGCTTTCTCTTCTAGTAATTTACCCAATAATATAAAGGTAATTATAGCTGCAGATGCTTCGAAATACACATGGGCTTCCAAGCCTTTTTCTAGCCAAAACTGAGGATATACTGTATTAAAAAAACTGAAAATAAATGCAATACCTGTACTTAAAGCTACCAAAGTATCCATGTTAGTAGTTTTATTTTTGAGATGATTTATAGCACTTATAAAAAATCGTTTGCCAAATACAACTAATACAGGGATGGAAAGCCCCATCATAATCCAATTAGCAAATGGCAAATTAGGTAAAAACATGCCAATAATCATTATGGGTATTGTAAAGGCTGCGGCTCCAAGGGTGTGTTTAGTAAGCATATCAAGGTCGGATGCTTTTTGCTTTTGAGCTTCTTGTTGTGCTAATTCCTCATCATCCGCCACAATTATGTCGTAGCCTAGCCCATTTAAAGTAGCTTTGAGGTAATCTGTTTGAATATTAATTTGCTCAAACTCTATCCTTACGCTTGAGTTTGCATAATTCACCTCGGCTTTTGCCACACCTTCTGCCTTATTAAGTGCGGATTCAACGCCAACGGCACAGCCTGCACATGACATGCCTGTAACTGGAAATGTTTTAATTTTCACCTTCGCCATTTTTATTTCAATTGATACTAGTGTTAAGTTATTTTTAACTTGTTAAAAATAAGAGTCTTATGTCTTTAATCTTTTGTCTTATGTCCGTCTGGTTAATAGTTGAACTCAGCATACAAAATTATTAACAAGGCATAAATTGATTCTTATAATATCATTAATATAATTAATGATATTTAGATATTTTACTTACAACCATCTTGCATTATTAAAAGAATTATCGTAGTTTACTACTCGATTTACAGCACTTAAAACCAATTATTATGAACGTATTTCTAATTGTAATCTCTCTTTTTATTGGATCTGCCAATACCATATCTGATAAAGAGAAATCGAAATTTGAAGGCTCTTGGGAGCTATTAAAGTATAAGTATGGAGCGGGAGAAGATTTGAGCGAAGTGCCCGAATTTATGAGTTATGTAAAAAATGTAACAAGAACGCATTTTTCATGGTGTTCATTTAATCCGGATAATGGAAAAGTAATTGGTATGGGAGGTGGCACTTATCACTTTGGAAAAGCCACCTATATAGAAAATACTGATTTTTGGTATCCCACAGGGTCTGGCATACCAGGAACGGAGACTTCTTTTAAATATACGCTTAATGAAAAGCAATGGAAAATTGAGGGGTATGTAAAATCACTTACCTTAGATCCTTCAACAGGAGATTTTACAAAAATCGACTCTACCTATATGGTGGAAGTATGGCAGAGATTGGATTAGTAACTGGTCTTACGAAAAACGTTGACTCTTCATTCCAATATCTAGATGAATTCGGGAGAAATCTGTAACTAGTGTTAAGTTAAGTGTAAACTGTCGAAATGTAACAAAAGTTAAAAGTAGCGTTGCTATCAATTAATTTAGCTGCAATTCTGTTTGTTTTCGAAACTCTTTAAGAATTATATTAAGTCGATTTAAATCGTAACTTAAATCGTATGCCAGCTTTTGGCACATCAATTTTTTTTGCTGATTTAATTCAACGAGTGTCATCAGCTCACAAATATTATACATATATGCTTTTTTCTGCGCCTCAGACAAAGCTCCAAACGATCCGATAGGGTCTGGCGAGGTAATCAATGCCTTTAAATCTTTTTGAGAAAATTCACACTCTTTAGCTACACGATTAATTAAGCTACCTTCAGGAGAAGAAGCGTTTACCGATTGAATGCCTGCCAAATGAATTAGAATATTAATGCGTTGTCGAGATACTATATCCATGTTTAATGCTAATTTAAGCCAACTCATTTCTTAAATTATCGCATTAAAATAGTTCTATTTTTTTGAAAAACAAAAGCCTATTCTTATTATTTTACAAAAAACAAAAAACCGTTTATAAATATTTTGCAATAATGTGTGTTAACTTAGTAGTTAAACGGTTATAAGGAGGATAGAAAAATTTAATAGAGGTTAATCCCACGCGTTGTTTTAGCACAGATTTTTCATTTGAAAAACCTATAAACCCATGATAGCCATGCGACTTTCCAATGCCACTATTATTAACCCCTCCAAAAGGTAAATCGTGGTTTGTAAAATGAAGCACAGAGTCGTTAATACAAATACCTCCTGCTGAAATTTCTTTCATTATTTTTTTTGTATTTTTTTTTGATTTCGTAAAATAGTATAGAGCTAACGGTTTTGGTTTTTGAGCAATAGAGTTAATTACCTCTTCTATTTTTTCATATTTAATCAATGGTAGAATTGGCCCAAATATTTCTTCTTGCATAAGCCTACTGGCATCAGGCATTCCAGTAATAATAGTTGGTTCAATTAAATTTTCCTCTGCCAAAGCATTGCCTCCAAAACCAATATTGCCTCCCATTGCAACTGCCTCTTTTAACATGCCAGAAATACGCTCAAAATGCCTATCATTAACAATGCGGGCGAAATCATTCCTGTTTACCTCTCCCTCTTTATAGTATTCCTTTTTAATGGCCAACTTGAGCTCACTCTCAAACGCTTGAAAAATAGAATTGTGCACAAAAACATAATCTGGTGCAATACAGGTTTGACCACAATTCATAAACTTACCCCAAACTACTTTTTCTGCTGCATCTTTAATGTTGGCAGTTTCATCGATTATAACAGGCGATTTTCCTCCCAACTCTAAGGTTACAGATGTTAAGTTTTTAGCGGCAGCTTCCATCACAATTTTGCCAACGGTGGGGCTGCCCGTAAAAAAGATGTGATCAAATGGTAGTGCTAGCAATTGTTGGGTTGTTTTTATTTCGCCTTGAACAACTTTTACTTCCTCCTCTGCAAAAAGCTCTGTTATCATATCATCTATTAACTGTGCGGTATAAGGTGTTAACTCCGAGGGTTTTAGTATGGCGGTATTACCTGCCGCTATGGCTTCTATTAAAGGAAGCATTATTAAATTAAATGGATAGTTCCATGGCGCAATAATTAAACATACTCCTTTGGGCTCTACATGTATAGAGGAACTTGCCCCAAAAAGGGTTAATGGAGTAGGCACTTTTTTGGGTCTTGCCCAACGATGTACATTATTAATGGTGTGCCTAGCTGCTGCTATAACTGGCTGAATTTCGGATAATAACACTTCTACTTCAGGTTTTTTAAAGTCGTTATAGAGTGCTTGTATAATTTTATCTGTATTTACAGTAACCCAATTTTTTATCAGCCGCAGCTTTATTTTTCGTTCAGAAATTTCTCCTCCTCTTAATTTTTGAGATTTTTTCTTTTGCAATTCAAATAAAGTTATAAAAGGATTGATTTCTGTTTGGGTTCTTTCGGCAGTATTCATAGTATTGAGCTTGAACAGTAAATATACATTAATATGGATAAAATAGACGCATTAAATCAAGTAGCTAAATTTCATACTACCTTTAAGCATCCCATTCTTTCTACTCCTCAAATTCCATCAGCCACAAGGTGCAAACTTAGAATTTCGTTACTTCAAGAAGAGCTTAATGAGCTTAAAGAAGCCATAGACAATAATGACTTAGTAGAGGTGGCTGATGCGCTTTGCGATATACAATACGTATTATCTGGTGCTGTATTAGAGTTTGGCTTAGGCGATAAATTTGTGGCTCTTTTTAATGAAGTACAGCGCTCTAATATGAGCAAAGCGTGTAAAACCCTAGAAGAGGCCGAAAAAACAGTTGCTCATTACAAAGAGCGAAAAGGAGAAACGGCTCATATTGAACAGCATGGCAATTTATACTTGGTGTATAGAGATGGTGATAAAAAAACCCTTAAATCTGTGGGGTATTCTCCAGCAGATATTAAGGGTATTTTAGGTTAACAACTATTTTTTTATTCGCTTATTATTCGCACTTCTACTCTTCTATTTTTAGCACGACCTTCTGGTGTATCTCCTGTTGCAATAGGCTGAGACCCTCCAAATGCTTTTGTTAATACTCTATCTTTAGCAATACCGTTTGATACAAGAAAATCTTTTAAGGCTTGTACTCTTTTTTCTGATAATTCTAAATTTTTAACAGAAGACCCTCTTCTATCTGTATGTCCTTCTAACCGAACAACCATGTTGGGGGATAATTTTAGGACATTTACAAGGTTATTTAATTCTTCAAATGAGTCGCTAGTAATTTTTGCTTTCCCTTGTTCAAAGTTTAATTTTTTTAAAGAAAGAATGTTTCCAACTCCTCCAATTTTTAATTTAAAGGTATCTATTCTATGTAAATTAGCATCTACTTTTTCTAATGGGTTTATTACCTCTGATAACGAAACATATCCATCGTTTTTTATTTGGATAGCATACGACTCTCTTGCCCTAAAATAGGCTTCGAATTTCCCATTTATATCTGTGGTTAATAGTCCAATTTCTGATTGATAAGGCAGTTTTTTGTATTGCACACTAACTCCTGCCATAGGTTCGCCCGAAAAGGCATCCACAACAATACCTGTGTAAGACACCAAGCTATCTGTCTCGATGCTAGAGGCGGTTGTTTTACCTATAACGACACATAATAAAAGACCTACTATATATGTAATTTTATTCATTATTCTATTGTTCTAAAATTTCAAATTCAACTCTTCTATTATCTCTACGGCCTTCTTTAGTTCCATTCGATTTAATTGGTTTGCCCTCTCCAAACCATGTTGTATTTACACGATTGCTAGCAACATCCTTACTTATTAAATAAGCAACAACAGCTTTGGCTCTTCTTTTAGACAAGCCTAGATTATATTCTTCTGTACCTACGCTATCGGTATATCCACTTACTTCTATCTTAACTTTTGTGTTTTCTACTAAATAGGTAGCCAACCTGTCAAGTTCAGGATACGAATCGGCATTTAACACGCTCTTATCGAAGTTGAAAAAGATATTGTTAAGTGTTATTACCACAGCCACTTTTGCAGGCATTAGGTATAAATTAGCACTTAGTTCATCTCCACTTAATTCGCCATTTGTTAAATCAATATTTTCATTAATGGGCAGATAACCTTCCACTTCAGCTCTGTATCCATATTTATAGCCTTTTGGAAGTACTATTTCATATTTCCCTGTTTCTTTATGAGACTTGGTAATCCCTACCGTTGTTCCTTCTGGAAGTTTCTCATAAAATATTTTAGCTTCAATGGGCTCACCCGTTTCTTTATCTAGCAATGTTCCTCTAATTACAATTACATCAGAAGGCATTACTTTTAAAGGTAGCTCTACTTTAAAAATATCTGCATTGTCTTCTCCTACTTCTTGTGTGTAATAAGCATAATTACCAGTTAAAGGAATATTGAAAAAAAGATCTTCTTTAGGTGAATTAATATCTGGCCCTAAATTTTGAGGTGGTGACCAGTTGGTCCATGTATCATCTAAGCGTTTTGAAACATAAACATCTTGCCCGCCATAACCTCCTAAACCGTTGGTTGAAAAGTATAAGGTTTTATCATCAGCGGCCAAAAATGGAGAGGCTTCGTCTCCTGCTGTGTTAATTTGCTTACCTAAATTTACAGGTTCTGTCCAAGTACTGTCTTCCTTAAAAAAGCTTACGTACATATCGCGAGCACCATAAGAGTCGTCTCGTTCAACAGAAAGTAGAAGTACTAATCTACTATTCGCTAAAAAATAATTTGATTTTTCGTTATAATTATAATCATTTTCTATTTCCAAATTAAAAGGAGGTGTCCACTCATCTCCTTCTTTGGTGCTAATAGATACCCCAGCTAACATTCTATCTGGGTGTTTAGCGTTATACTTGTTACCTAAAAGTAGCACTACTGAGTTACCATCAGGTGTAACCGAACATATATAATTTGGTTTTTCGTTATTCAATGGTCTTCCCATATTTACGGCTTCTTTCCACTCCCCTGCCGAATCCATTTCTGAATACCAAATATCTTCCCCATCGGCAACACCACCAATATTATCTGGGTGGTTTTTTCTGCTAAAATATAAGGTGCGCCCATTGGGAGCCAGTAATGGTTTAAATTCTGTGTAGGGGCTATTTACATTATTGTTTAACCTTTCCGCCAGTAAATTGGCATTAAGGTTATCCATTATCTCAACCTCTACATTGGTGGGTTTAGCCGAAGATGAAATACCTATTGCATCTATACTGTAGTACTCGGAAACAATTGCTCCGTCAAACTCCAATTTAACTGCTGCCACTTTATAGGTTGTTTCATTCATTATAATGCTAAAAAGGCGTCCTTTTAGTGGAATATCTGAGGCACTAAATGTGTTTATCAAATACTCTTTGCCTGTTTCATCGTAAGCAAATACTTTTGTTATGGTCGTTGGGCTATACGACTCTCCTACCACAATCTGTCGAATGTTAATAGGAGTAGCAAACCCTACCTTAATAAATTCTTTACTGTTAGGCCTATCGGGGGTCCAAGCGGAAGGACTTTCACCTGCGGCTGGCAGCACATTGGGCTTGCCTAACACTTGCTCGGCTGAATATTGAATGGGTGTGAGTTCCGATGAGAATTCAATAACTTTTGAGGCCCATTGAATATCTTGCGTATATCCAATTGCTGAAAAAGCTATAATCCCTAAAACGGTAAATAAACTTTTAATAAGATGCATAGTTTCGATTAATCAAAATTTGATGTTGCAATAATAGACTAAAAATCAATTTTATCTACATAGAAAAAAGGGGATTTTACGTTTAATCTTTAAATTTTGGTTATTCTCCTTTATTTTCCCAAAATTCAGCATTTTTAATTCCCAATTTTTTGGAATTAAAAACAGGATCTAGCCCTGCTTTTCTTTGGTCAGCATAATCTTTTAATGCCTTCATAGCTGGTTTTCTTAGCAGAATAATCGCAATAACATTTAGCCAAGCCATAAGGCCAACTCCAATATCGCCTAAGGCCCAAACAGCCCCAGCTGTAATGGTGGTGGCATAATAGACCGTAGCCAATATGGTTACTCGCAATATGTTAACTAAATATTTTTTATCCCCTTTTTTATCAAGATAGGCTACGTTAGTTTCTGCCATATAGTAATAAGCCATAATGGTTGTAAAAGCAAAAAACATAAGAGCAATAGCTACGAATTCTTTCCCAATTAAAGGAAATTCTGCGGCTACGGCATACTGGGTATATTCAGGCCCTCTTTCAACAAAATCAACGCCTTCAATTATGAGATTTTCAACAATAAAAACTGGCTTTTCTCCTTTTTCTAAAATTTGGTTAGGAGCCTGCACATTATATGAGCTTGTAAAAAGTATCATAAATGCCGTTGCAGTACACACAAATAAAGTATCTATATAAACCGAAAAAGATTGAACTAGCCCTTGTTTTACAGGATGGCTTACTTCTGCTGCTGCGGCTGCGTGCGGAGCAGTTCCTTGCCCTGCTTCGTTGGAGTAAATGCCTCTTTTAATACCCCAACTAATGGCCATTCCAAAAATACCAGCAAAGGCTGGCTCCATACCAAAGGCCGATTTTACAATTAATGCAATAACGGCTGGTACTTGTGTAATGTTTAAGCCAATAATAACTACTGCCATTAGTATATAGGCAATAGCCATAAATGGAACAACTATTTCGGCTACTTTACCAATGCGTTTAACACCACCAAAAATGATAAGCGTTAAAGCTAATACAATCAAAACGCCAATTACATTTACATCAGCTCCTAATATGTGCACATCCGAAATATTAAAGGCATTTTTCATGCTTGCTGATATACTATTGGATTGTACGCCTGGCAAGAAAACAGACATGCTTAAAATGGTAGTAAGTGCAAAAAGAGAGGCATACCATTTTTTGCCAATTCCTTTTTCTATATAATAAGCAGGCCCTCCACGGTATTCACCATCTTTAACCACTTTATAAATTTGCCCTAGTGTTGACTCTACAAAAGCTGATGCGGCACCTAAAAAAGCGATCATCCACATCCAAAAAATAGCGCCCGGCCCACCCAAGGCAATGGCAGTAGCCACACCTGCTATATTACCAGTGCCTACCCTGCCAGAAATAGCGATGGCAAAGGCTTGAAAAGATGAAACCCCTTTTGATGACGCTTTCCCTTTAAAAAGCAATCGAATCATTTCTTTAAAATATCGTACTTGTAAAAATCGTGTGGTAATAGAAAAATAGATACCAGCACCTAAGCATAAGGCAATTAAAAAATTACTCCACACTAAATCATTAATGAGGCCAATGGTAGATTCGAAGGTCATAAACGGAATTTATAATAAGGCACAAATATAGCAAAATAAGGCAGGTAAGAAAGACAAAAAATCATTTGACATAAAAAAACGGAAGGCAATTCTAATAAATTAGAATCAGCTTCCGTTTTCACTCCACAATTACCTAAATAACTGCTTTGTTCCAAGATTTATTGACTAAAAAACATCAATTTAGAGTTGTTTGCACTCCTCTTAATTAACGCCCTACTGGGTTTGCAAGATCTAGAAGTTCAATAACCCGAAGGTTTCTTCGCCCGTTCTTAATGTTTGTTACTTCCACTTTCGCTTTGGTAACATATGCTAAAGCTGTTAGACCTTTTAGCACTTTTACATTAAATCGAAACTTGCGTTTGTAGAGATTCTTTCAATCGTTTATCCCTCACTTGGTAGTACTAAGGTAGTTTATAATATATATTCAATCCAAGAATTTAATCTATTAGTTATCAACCACTTATGCACAAAGTTATTAACAATAATATGAAATTATTTATAAATTATCTAGTACAAACTGCGTCATCATATTAAATAAATGAGGGCGGGCATTATTGCGATGAATACTGTGCGCCCTATCTGGATAATAAAAGGATTGAAACTGCACCCCTTCACTTATCAGCTTATCTTGCAAGGCAACCGCATTTTGAAAATGTACATTATCATCGCCTGTGCCATGCACTAATAAAAATTTGCCTTTTATTTTACCTGCATGTGTTACTGGGCTATTATCATCGTAACCTGCAGGGTTATCTTGTGGCGTTGATAAAAAACGCTCGGTATAAATGGTATCATAATACCTCCACGAAGTTACGGGAGCTACGGCTATGGCCATCGCAAATACATCTGCTGCTTCTGCTAATGCTAATGACGACATATAGCCTCCATAACTCCACCCCCAAATACCTATTCTTTCTCCATCAACGTAAGGCAAATTGGCTAAATGCTTGGCAGAAGCAATTTGGTCTTCTACTTCCATTCTTCCTAAGTTACGATACGTTTGTTTTTTAAACTTTTCTCCTCTACCTCCTGTTCCTCTACCATCAACCACCGAAACAATATAGCCTTTTTGAACCAATAGTTGATGCCAATAATAATTACCCCCGCCCCAAGAGTTTGCAACACTTTGAGAGCCTGGCCCAGAGTATTGATACATAAATACAGGGTATTTTTTGTTGGGATCGAAATTGGATGGTTTTAACATATAGCCATTTAGGTCATCTCCTACTTCATTTTTAAACGTATAAAACTCTTTAGTAACTAAGCCGTATTCTTTGGTAACTTCTTTTAATTTGGCATTGTTCTCTAGCACCTTTACCTTTTTATTTCCTTTGGTTATAAAAAGTTCAACCGTATTAGGAGTGGCAGCATTGCTAAAATAATTAATGTAATATTTAAAATCGCTGCTCATATTTACACGGTTAGAACCCGTATGAATTGATAATTTTTGCTTGTTTTTTCCATTCAAATCAATGGCATAAAAATAAGTTTCAAGCGGAGATTCCTCTTTTGAAGTAAAGTAGATAGTCTTTCGTTTACTGGCCTGGTCTATTCCTACAAAGGTAGAAACTTCCCAATTTCCTTTGGTTATCTGGCGCACCAATTGGCCATTAATGGTGTATAAATACAACTGCTTATAGCCGCTTTTTTCGCTTGCTAATAGAATATGCTTGCCGTCATTCAAATACATAAGATCATCGGTTAGTTCTAAATCAACATAGGTGTCAGATTTGTCTTGAAGGATTAAGTTAGTTTCTCCCGTTGATGCATCAGCATGCAAAATATCTAATTGATTTTGTA